>DASSJP010000374.1:0-2363 GCA_035691165.1 Rubrobacter sp. | reverse complement strand
GTACTTGATACTTCTTCTGAGGCTGGGTGATCTTGAAGACAAAGTTGCAGAACTGGACGACGAAATAGCGCAGCAGAACGGGCATCTTGCCGAGTTGAGCCCGTATCGGGATCTCAGGACGCGCCTGGAAGAGAAGAAACCCGTGGCCGACGGCATCTACCGCAGCCGCTTCGCCTGGGACGAATTCCTGCAAGGTCTCGCCTTCGTCATACCCGAGAGCACCGCCCTCGATACCCTTACAGCCACGGCCTCTCCCGTTAATGTCGACGCTCCTGTGGAGGAGCCGCTGAATCCCCCTGGCCAGGTCACCTTTACAGGTATCGCGTTGCCGCGCTTCGAGAACGTGGCGGACTATGTCGTGCGGATGGACAACCTTGAGTTCCTGGCCAACTCGCAGCTAGACTTGGCCCAGTTGAAGATGTTCACAGAACCGGCCGTAAGCTTTGAAGTCGCCTCCGAACTCGTCACCGTGGTCGGCAAGAACGGTACTGAGGTAAAGCTGGAAGGAGGATCCCAGGACGAAGTCGCAGGCAATGAGGGCTCCGTGGATACGCAGGAGGTAGCCGATATGACAGCGTTGAACGGAGAGGCGGCGAAGGATCAGTACGCCAGCCGGACTGGACGCCGGTGAGCCGCAACGACCGCAACATGCTCCTCCTTGGGGGGCTTGGCATTGTGCTGATCGTCGTCGCCTTCTACTTCCTCCTGCTGAGTCCGTTGCTCGGACGGCTCGACGCCGAGGCTCAGGCGCAGGAAGACAAGCAGGCCCAACTGGCGCAACTTCAGCAAGAGGTCAACGAGCTCGAAGAAGTAAGGCGTAACTCGCCGGAGATCGAACGCCAGCTCCTGGAGCTGAACAAGAGGATTCCCGCTCAACCCGAGATTCCTACGTTTGTTGTACAGGTACAGGAGATCGCGAACGCTTCGGACGTGACCCAGCTTTCGATAGAGCCGGGGACTCCGGGACCGCCGCCGGGTGGTGGAGACTACTCGGTCGTACCGGTTACAATGACGTTCAAAGCCACCTACGATCAGATGCAGGATTTCCTATTGCGAACGCGTAATCTCGCCCGGCTGGTGACCGTGACCGACCTCAGTTACTGCAGGGTCCCTCTGCTCGACCAGGAGCACGAATGCCTCGTCGAGCCGCCTGAGTCCGTGGAGGAGTCGACGACGTTGGCCCCGAGCGTAGAGACTGTCCTGGCGGTGGAGATAAAGGCGGAGATCTACTTCCAGCCGACGGGCGTGACCGCCGGTGAGTCCACGACAATGGCGCAGCCCGGAGAGGTGACCACAGGTGGCTAGAGTCCTGCACCGGGTTGCGGATATAGGATCCGGCTTCATGGATACATTCGTGCGTGACAACAAGGTGCTGCCGCCGGTTCTGGCTCTGCTCGCGTTGTTCGTCTTCGCCTGGATTCTGGCAGGCGCGTACATCGATTCGACAGGCCAGGAGCCGGTCGCGCATCGGGCAGATCTCGCCCAGTCCAACGGTGCTCCCGGACCTGAACCGGCCCCGGAGATCGAGAACCGCGACGTGGATTCTTACGCGGCCTACCGTAGTAAGGACCCTTTCAGGCAACTCATCGCCCCTCCCGAGACAACCTCAGAGCAGACGACCCCGGAGACTACCGAACAGACCGCCCCGGAAGACACGAGCGGCACGGGGACGACCCCGGGTACCCCTCCCGGTAACGGCGGCAGTGCCGCTAGGTCCGTAGACTCGGACAACGACGGCCTGCCCGACCGCAGGGAACGGGCCCTCGGCCTCGATCCTCGAAACCCCGACTCGGACAACGACGGTACACCCGACGGCGCCGACGACGCCAACGGCGACGGTCGGCCAGACGGAGGAGCAGGTAACGCAGCAGGTGGCAGACAACCGGGTGGCAGACAACCCGGTGCCGGCGGTGGTTCTGGTGGAGGACGCGGTGTCAGGCCAGGACGGGGAGATCTGCTCGACAGCGGTGGGACGCTCTCCCCGCCATAGGAGAGCGTTCGTGGCTGCCGAAAATCTGTGACTGGTACGTATCCGCGCGTCTCGAACGTATCGCGGGAATGGCTCGACTGGCGATGGGAAACACCAGTCGGTTAAGGACATCCCGAAGGGTGTGAAGCAGGTGCTACGCTTGCCCGTGTGCAACGCAAACGTGCGCGTGGTTTATATTAGCGTTCCATGAAGTTGTCGGTTCTAAAGGCTCGGAGGCGTTTGTGAGGTTCGGTTTTTCGACGGCGGGTGAGTCACACGGGCCCGCCGAGGTCGCCCTGGTGCACGGGGTTCCTGCGGGTCTCGGGCTCCTCGCCGGGGACGTGAACCGGGATCTCGCCCGCCGTCAGAAGGGTTACGGGCGCGGCGGGCGCCA
>DASSJP010000373.1:0-5931 GCA_035691165.1 Rubrobacter sp. | reverse complement strand
GTCAGCGTCACGGAAGATCAGGTCCCCCTCGGTGACGATCCCGACGAGCCTCCCACCCTCGACGACCGGGGCGCCCGAGATGCTCGACTCGGCGAAGAGCTTGATCGCACCCTCCACCGTCTCGTCGGGCCCGAGCGTGGGCCACTCCTCGTGCACGATCTCGGCCACCCTCAAGTCTCGAATGTCCTGCTGCTCCACGTCTACCCCTCTGATCGTCGTTGCCAGGCGCTGCTATTGTAAACGGCCCGGCGAGCTTCCGGTTAGGGCGTCCACTCCCTCTTTACTGCTTGAATTGCGACGGCCTGAAAGGTCTGGAGATCGAACTCGACGAGCGCTGCGTTGAGGACGACCGGCCCGCGGGTGGCGACGGAGATCCCACGCCAATTACCCGTGAACAACGCGAGGAAGTCCTCCCTGTCGAAGCCGATGACACTCTCGGTGCAGCCTGTCATGCCGACGTCGGTCATGTACGCGGTCCCACCCGGCAGGATGGATGAATCCGCTGTGGGCACGTGGGTGTGGGTCCCGAGTACGGCCTGCGCCCTTCCTGCCAGATAGTGGCCGAGAGCCTGCTTCTCGCTCGTGGCCTCCGCGTGGGAGTCCACGAGTATGAGTTCTGCTCCGCGCTCTCTCAGTTCCTCGACGGCCCTGTCGGCAGCCTCGAAGGGCGATATTTTCGTGCGGTCTACGAATACGCGCCCGAGCACGTTGGTGACGCCCACGGTTACGCCGCCCACATCGAAGACTCCCCAGCCCAGCCCCGGCTCCTTTGCGTCGAAGTTGGCGGGACGCACGACCCTCTTCTCCTCAACCAGAAACGCTTCGTATCCCTTGGCATCGAAGGAGTGGTTTCCGAGGGTGAGGAAGTCTACGACGGAGAGGAGGGCGGAGCCGCTATCGCCGGTGATGCCACGACCTGCCGGAGCCGAGTTCTCGGCGTTGGCTACGACGGCGTCCAGTTCGAGCTCTTCGCGCAACCTCGGGACGAGATCGAGGACCGCCGAGCACCCGGCTGGCCCGACGACGTCCCCGACGAAGAGAAGCCTGAACCTCAGAGCAACTCTCCAACGGCCTCGGGCAGATACTCGAGCAGGTCGGTCGCGACAAGGCTCTCAGCGGGCCATCCCGTATCTTCGAGCCAGAGCTCGGCGGCGCGTCCGTGTGCCCAGGCGCCCGCCCTGGCCGCCTCGTAGGCGTCCATTCCCCGAGAGAGGAGAGCCCCAACCACACCGGATAACACGTCCCCGGTTCCGGCTGTGGCGAGCGCCACGTTCCCCGTGGAGTTGACGGCGGTTCTCTTTCCTTCGACAACCAACGTGTCCGAACCCTTGAGTAGTACACAGCAGGCGTTCTCTTCCGCGGCCGCGCGCGCCGAGTGCAGCCTGCGGGCGGATACTTCCTTCGACCCCGATCCCAGCAGGCGCCCGAGCTCCCCGGCGTGCGGTGTTATGACCGTCGGGTTATTTCTCTGCACGAGAACATCCGTACCGGCGAGGTTCGTGATGGCGTCGGCGTCGAGGAGCACGGGTAGCTCGACCTCGCGCAGGACGCCCTCGACCAGACGCCTGCCATCGTCCCCTGTACCAGTACCGGGCCCCATCACTAGCGCCGAGGCCCTCCCTGCGTGATCCAGAATCTCCTCCAGCGCTCCTGACCTCATGTAGCCTTCCTCATCCTCCGCCACGCCGTAAACGAGCGCTTCGGTGAGCGCGAGGTCTACTGCGGGAGCGGCGCCCTCGGAGGTGGCGAGGAAGACTATGCCGCAACCCGTTCTCTGGGCACCATGAACGACCATCACGGGGGCGCCGGTCGTGGCGCGGGAGCCTGCGACGACGAGGAGGGAGCCGGCAGAATATTTGTGGGCAGGCTCTGCGGTGCGCGGTATCCTTCTCCGCAGCGAGGCCGCATCGGTCCAGACGAGCGACGGTTCCACGTCCGCTTCCGGCGGAATCCCTATATCCACGGCGAGAACCTCGCCTGCGTGCTCGCGGCCGGGGGAGATCACACACCCCACCTTCACCGCGTGCGCGCAGACCGTGAGGTCGGCGAAGACCGCAGCTCCCTGCACCTGGCCCGTCGAGCCGTTCACACCAGAGGGGACGTCCACCGCGAAGACCTGGCCTTGAGCCGAGTTCATCTTCTCGATGATCCCAGCCTCCTTCTCGCGCACCTCCCCTGAGAACCCCGTCCCGAGAAGGGCGTCCACGACGAGATCGGCCACCCCAAGCTCCGCGTCGAGGTCTTCAGGATCTACTAGCCGCACGTCCAGGTTCCTGAGTACCTCCAGGTTTGTCGCAGGGTCCCCCTCGTACTCGCTCTTCGTCGCCAGAACCGCCACTTCAACACCCGAGCGGTGCAGTTCGCGGGCGATGACGAAGCCGTCGCCGCCATTATTTCCTCCGCCAGAGACGACGAGGGCGCGGCTCGGGGCGAAGCGTTCGAGGGCGAGGCGGGACATCTGTGCGCCAGCCCGCTCCATGAGGACGCCGCCGGGGATGCCTAGTTCCTGGGCACGCGAGTCAGCGCGGGACATCTCCTCTGCGGTGTAGAGCTTCACCCTGAGATCTGCTCCCGCCGCACCACGCAGACGGCGACAGCGGAGAGCTCGGAGTGGGTTATGGAGACGTAGAGGTCCTCCTCGCGGACGCCGACCGCGTCTGCGAACTTCTTGATCTTCCCCGATATACGAACCGTCGGGGCCCTTCGCGGAAGCCGCACGACCTCGACGCCGTTCCACTGGATCAAACCGCACCCGAGAGCCTTGGTCACGGCCTCTTTGGCGGCCCAGCGCCCTGCGTAGTGGCGCTCGGCGAAGCGATACTTCTCGCAGTAAGCTATCTCGGCCTCGGTAAAGAGGCGCTGGCGTATCCTCGGGGTGCGCTTCAGGGCAAACTGCATCCTCTCGACGTCAACGACGTCAACCCCGATCCCCGGTACGACGAATCCATCCACAGGGCGTATGTTACGGCACATTAGTCTCAGGCAAAAGGGCTATAGTATGAGGATGGATACGGCCACCGACGCGGTCATCATCGGAAACCCGAACTCGGGACGCGCCGGCGACAGGGACTACCTCGAACGCTACGCGAAGATCCTGCGTTCCGGCGGCCTGGAGGTTGAGGTACTGAACACCGAGTACCCTGACCACGCCACCGAGCTTGCCTCCCTCGCAGGGGACCGTCTGGTCGTTGCCGCGGGGGGCGACGGTACGGTGAACGAGATATTGAACGGGCTCTCTCTGGAGGCTACCCTGGGGATACTGCCGCTCGGCACGGCGAACGTGCTGGCACGGGAGCTCGGTCTGCCGCTCGACGCGGAGGCGGCCTGCCAGCGCATCCTGAACGGCGAGCGCACCAGGGTGGACTTCGGCGTCGCCACGAACGAGGAGGGAGCCGAGCGCCGCTTCGCGTGCATGGCCGGCATAGGCTTCGACGCGAAGGTGGTAGACGCCGTGACGCCGCGCCAGAAACGCTACCTGCGGGGCCTGGCTTTCCAGGTAACGGCCTTCAAGGTACTCTTCGGGAACAAGTTCCCGCCGCTTGAAATATGCCATGGCGACAAAGTCCATGTCGCGAGGTTCGCCATCGTCGCCAACGGCCACTACTACGGCGGTGATTTCAGGGTGTCAGGACCTGGCCTGCTGACGAGCGGTGAGCTGGAGACCATCCTGGTGGAGCGCGTGAGCCTCCTCCTCAGGCCCGACGTGTTCGCGGGGATCATGACTAGGAAGCCCCTCAACCGGGCGATGAATTCTTTTACCTCCACGGAGGTCCACGCCCGCGCCTCAGGCGCAGATGTGCCCGTACAACTCGACGGCGAACTGTGGGGCGGGTTGCCAATGTCGTTCCGCATCGAACCTGGCGCCCTGAACGTCATCCGCTGACTACGCTCGGCAGGGCGAGCCTCAGTCCCGGGGAGATCACACCTCTTCAGAGTCCACGACGAGTACGGCCGCACCCCGCACCCGCCCGCCGCGCAGGGCGTCGAGTGCCTCGTTGGCCTCCTCGAGGGCGAAAGGCATGACCTCGGTGCGTACCGGCACCTCCGGCGCGAGCGCGAGGAACTCGTGCCCGTCCCGCCGCGTCAGGTTGGCCACCGAGCGCACCGAACGCTCGCCCCAGAGCAGATCGTAGGAGAAGGAGGGGATGTCGCTCATGTGTATGCCCGCGCAGACCACCGTGCCTCCCCTGGCGACTGCTTCAAGCGCCACGGGCACGAGGGCGCCGACCGGAGCGAAGATGATCGCCGCGTCCAGTTCCTCGGGCGGCGCTTCTAAAGAACTCCCCGCCCACTCGGCGCCAAGTTCCCTGGCAAAGTTCTGCGCCTCCTCGTCTCCCTGGCTGGTGAATGCGAACACCCGCCGACCCTGATGCACTGCAACCTGGGCAACGATGTGGGCCGAGGCCCCGAAACCATAGAGACCGAGCCTCTCGGCGTCGCCGGTGAAGCGCAATGAACGGTGCCCGATCAGTCCCGCGCAAAGAAGCGGCGCGGCCTGAAGATCATGGTAGCTTTCGGGGATTGGGAAGCAGAAGCGCCCATCGGCCACGACGTACTCGGCGTAGCCGCCGTCGATCTGGTAGCCCGTGAAGCGCGCGTTCTCACACAGGTTCTCCCGCCCAGAGAGGCAGTAACGGCACTCGCCGTCGGTCCACCCGAGCCAAGGCACCCCGACCCTGTCCCCCACCGTGAAGTTGGTGACGTGCTCACCGAACTTCTCCACCGTACCGACGATCTGGTGACCAGGGATCAGGGGCAGCCTGGGATCGGGCAACTCACCATCCACGACGTGAAGATCCGTCCTGCACACGGCGCAGCAACGGACCCGCAGAAGTACCTGTCCCGCGCCGGGTTCGGGCACAGTTGCCTCGACGGCCCGCAGCGGCTCGCCCGGAGCGTCAAGGATCATCGCTCGCACGAACGCCACCTCCTGCCCGTACTCTGTTCGTAGTCAGAACTCCATTGTAATCGTAAGGAACGGGCTAGGCCGCTTCTAGATCTCGCAACAAGCCAACAGAAGACGCCCTTCTGCGGAAATGTACTCCAGGACAAGAAGCCAAAATGCTGAAGAGCCGCCTGGGGTTTCCCCAGGCGGCGTATCGAGAAGCTACTCGACCGTGACGCTCTTGGCGAGGTTGCGCGGCCTGTCCACGTCGAGGCCGAGATCCTTGGCGACGTGGTAGGCGAGAAGCTGCAGCGGGATGCTGCATACGAAGGGAGCCAGGATCTCGGGCGTCTCTGGGACGGAGAGCACGAAGCGGGCCATCCTGTGTGCGTCCCTGTCGCCTTCACGGGCGACGGCGATCACGTTCGCGCCTCGTGCGACTGTCTCCTCGACGTTGGAGAGGGTCTTCTCGCGGATGAGCCCCTCACCGAGTACGGCAACGACGGGACAATGTTCGTCAACCAGGGCTATGGGACCGTGCTTCATCTCGCCCGCGGGATAGCCTTCGGACGGGAGGTAGGAGATCTCCTTGAGTTTCAAAGCCCCCTCCAGCGCGACGGGGTAGGAGATTCCACGCCCGAGAAACAGCGAGCAGCGCGCGTCCTCGAAGACGCTGGCGGCCTCCTCGACCTGAACACCGAGCAGTTGAAGCGTCTCTTCGACCTTCTCGGGCGCCAGCCTGAGGCTGCGTCCGATCTCCCGCAACTCACCATCAGGGATGACCCCGCGAATGCCTGCGAGCGCGAGCGCCAGCAGGTCGAGTACGGCCACCTGTGCAACAAAGGCCTTGGTTGAGGCCACACAGATCTCCGGCCCCGCCTTCGTGAGCAGCACAGCGTCGGCCTCGCGCGTGATGAGCGACCCTTTTGTATTGGTAACCGCAAGCACCTTCGCCCCGAAGCCCCGCGCAGCCTGAACTGCCGCCAGAGTGTCTGTCGTCTCCCCGCTCTGGCTTATGGCCACGACCAGCGTCCTCTCGTCCCCGA
>DASSJP010000372.1:0-2613 GCA_035691165.1 Rubrobacter sp. | reverse complement strand
GCCGCCACCCCGTCCTTGCCGGCTCGGGCCGTGCGTCCTATGCGGTGCACGTAAGTATCCACGTCCTCGGGGAGGTCGTAGTTGACGACATGCGAGACGTTCGGGATGTCGAGCCCGCGCGAGGCGACGTTGGTGGCGACCAGGATCCTGCTCCGTCCGTGGGCGAAGGCCGCGAGCGTCTTGGTGCGCTGCGACTGCGTCTTCCCGCCGTGCAAGAGGGCGGATTTGTAGCCGTCGCGCTCCAGCTGGCGGTGCAGCTTGGTCGCCCCGTGCTTCGTCCTGCGGAACACGATCGCCAGAGGGTTATCCTCGGCGTCGATCAGGGCCCGCAGGGCTCGCGTCTTGTCACGTCCGTCTACACGATAGTAGACCTGCTCGACGGTCTCCACCGTGGGCGCCTCGGACTCCACCGTCAGGTATCGCGGGGAGCGCATGTGGCGCTTGACCATGCCGCGTATCGCGCCAGGCATCGTCGCAGAGAAGAGGGCTGTCTGCCTGCTATCAGGGGTACGGGAGAGGATGCGCCCGACGTCAGGCGCGAAGCCCATGTCGAGCATCCTGTCAGCCTCGTCGAGCACCAGGTAGCGTACTGAACCCAGGCGCAGCGTACCCCGCTGCAGGTGGTCCAGGATGCGCCCGGGCGTGCCGACTACGACGGCGGCTGAGCGGTTCTTGAGAGCTTTGATCTGGGGTCCTATGGGCATGCCCCCGCAGAGGACGACAGGACGGGTGTGGCGAGAGAGGTTCGAGATCTCCGTCGCCGCCTGCGCGGCCAGCTCCCGCGTCGGCACGAGCACGAGCGCCTGTACTCCCCGCGCCTTTCTGTCGAGGCCCTCGATCAGGGGTATGGCGAAAGCGGCCGTCTTGCCGCTACCTGTCTGCGCGAGACCGACGACGTCTTCCCCTTCCAGAAGCTCGGGCAACGCCAGCGCCTGGATGGGCGTCGGGGTCTCCCAACCCTGGTTGGCCACGGCTCTGTGGACCTGTTCGGATAAGGGCAGATCTGCGAAAGAGGCCAGTCTGGCCTCCGGTATGGTGCTTGTCAAGATGTACATGTTCCTCTCTATCGATGTGCAGTGGTCGCCACCATAAGGAGCGTACGTCGCGGGCTACCACTCAACGGGAGAGGACAGGCACGAGACACAAAAAAAGAGATGCTTTCGGACATCCGGCATCTCGATGATCGTGGACGTATGTTCTTTATCGCGTAGCGTCCCGAGTATACCGGACGTAAGTCAGTAGTCAAAGAGGTGGACACTCTTGTCGTCGTCACGGGCTGGATCAATCCATGTGCCATTGCAGGGGGAGGAGGTATGGAAAGTCGGTGGTGGGGTCGATGTCTACTTTCATGATGGGGTCCATCCACTCGCCCCACCGTCGGTTTGTTTCGCTCTCGGCCAGGTACTTCTGGGTCTTCTCTAAATCGTCGGTCTCGAAGTAGCCGAAGAGAGTGAGGCCGTGGCGGAAGATGGAGTAGTTGCGGATGCCGGCCGATCGCAAGGCGTCGAGCATCTCGGGCCAGATCTCATCGTGCCGCCTCTTGTACTCTTTCTCATACCCTGGCCTGACCTCGAGGACCCAAGCGTACCGCGCCATCCGTCCCTCCTTATCTCAGTCCGGCTCTCCCGGTCCCTTTACCTCGGGTAGGCGTCTTTCACACCGCCGTCCACGTTGAGGATGTTGCCCGTGCTCCTTGAAGAACGCGCTTCGGAGGCGAAGTGGAGAACGGCCCCGGCGATGTTCTCGGGCAGCACGTTGACTTTGAGCACGTTACGCCTGCGGTAGAAATCCTCGAGCTCGTCAGGCTCTATACCGTAGGCGCGGGCGCGCTCCTCGCGCCAGCCGGAGCCCCAGATCCTGGACCCCTGCAACACCGCGTCCGGATTGACTGTGTTGACCCTGATGCGTTCCGGCCCTCCTTCTTCAGCCAGGCACCGCGCCAAATGTAGCTCGGCCGCCTTCGCTGAAGAGTACGCGCTGGCGTTCTTGCCAGCGGCCATAGCGTTCTTCGAGGCGACGAAGACGATGCTGCCACCCACGCCCTGCTTCTTCATGATGCGGAAGGCCTCGCGCGCGACGAGGAAGTATCCTTTCGCGAGTACCGCATGGTTCTTGTCCCACATCTCGACGCTCGTCTCCTCGATGGGGGCGCTGGAAGCGAGACCCGCGTTCGAGACGACGACATCGACCCCGCCGTACTCCAGGACCGAGCGCCGGTAGGCGCCGGCGACCTCGTCCTCGTCCGTCACGTCTGCCCTCGCGGGAATGCCGGGCTCGGGGAGGCTCTCCGCGACTTCACTTGCGCCCTCCTCATCCAGGTCGCAAACCACGATGCAGGCGCCGCGCGAGGCCAGAGACCTGGCGACGGCGCTCCCTATGCCACCTGCCCCGCCCGTGACGAAAGCAACCCTGCCTGCGAGCTCGTCCGGCGGCGGAGCGAGACTCAGCTTGTAGAGTTCGAGTGGCCAGTACTCGACCGCGTAGGATTCTTCCTCTGTTAGGGAGACGTAGCCCCCGAGGGCGTGGGCGCCGCGCATGACGTTGATCGCCCTGTAGGCGAAGTCCCTGGAGAGGTTTGCTTCTTTGGCGTTCTTCGCGGCGGCGACGAGCCCG
>DASSJP010000371.1:0-6853 GCA_035691165.1 Rubrobacter sp. | reverse complement strand
AGATGAAGATGATGACGAGCGCGATGTTCATTCGGCGTCACCCTCCTTGTTGGCGGGGTCTACGGCGTAGACGATAGCCATGATGATCGAGCTCAGGACCACCCACATCACGATCCAGAACAGGATAAAAGGCATCCCGAGCACGTAGGGCTCGACCCTGTTTACGAACGGCGTGCCGACGAGTATCCCGATAAACGGGAGCACCGCCAGCAGATTGATCGGCCTCACTCCTAGCTCCTCTCCGCCCCGTCCAGCAGCCTGAACGTGGCATTAACGAACATCTTTACCCCATACTCTAAAGAGTCCTCGTCTATAGTGAAGAGCGGGTGGTGGTGCGGGTGGACGATGCCCTTCTCCTCGTTGCCCGCCCCGACGTAGAAGAAGGTCCCCGGCGCCAGCTGCTGGTAGGCCGAGAAGTCCTCGCCGCCCATGTTGGGAGGCATGATCTCCAGAGCGTCCTCGCCGAAGACGTCCTTCACGGTCTCCTCTATCTCCCGGGTTACCTCTTCGTCGTTGATCACGGGCCGGTAGCCTGGTTTGTAGCGGAACTCGTATGAAGCCCCGTGCGCCTGCGTGACGCCTTGGATCACCCGCTCAATGAGCCCGGGCACGCTTTTCCTGACCTCGGGGTCGAGGGTGCGGATCGTACCCACCATCTCGACCGTGCCTGGGATGACGTTGTGCGTGGTGCCGCCGGAGAATTTGCTCACCGTGACGACCTCGTCATCTATGGGATCGGTCTCGCGGGAGACTACGTGCTGGAGGTTCGTCACCACCTGCGCACCCACCGCTATGCTGTCCACGACCTGGTGCGGCATCGCCGCGTGTCCACCTTTGCCCTTGATGGTTACCTCGAAGATATCGGGCGCGGCCATCATGGGTCCGTAGGTCAACCCGATCCTGCCTACCGGCAGCTGCGACCACAGGTGGGCGCCGATGATCACGTCCACCCCGTCCTCGACCATCTCCTCGGCGCCGCCTGGGGAGAGCTCCTCGGCGTGCTGGAAGAGGAAACGCACCTCGCCCCTGATACGATCTCTCATCCCCGAGAGTATCTTCGCCGTCCCGAGGAGCATGGCGGTGTGGCCGTCGTGCCCGCAGGCGTGCATCGCTCCGGGGTTCTGCGAGGCGAACTCGAAGTCGTTCTCTTCCTGGATGGGCAAGGCGTCCATGTCGGCCCGGATCGCGAGCGTGCGCCCTCCATGATCGCCAACGAGCCTTGCCATCACGCTGGTCTTCGTCGGCCGCGAGAGCTCTAGATCGCCGAACGTCTCCAGGGTCCCGTAGACGAACCTGGAGGTCTAATCTTCATGGTAGGAGACCTCAGGGTTGCGATGCAGGTGCCGCCGCCAGCCGACGACTTCTGACCTGATGTCTTCCACGAGGTCGTCGAAGGTTGCGATGGTTTTCTCCCTCCGGACTAGCCCCCACCTGCCAGATCCAGCAGCGTCCAATATAGAACGTCGCTACCTGCGGTGCAATCTTCTTTCGTGCTCCACTCGTCGGGGCTGTGGCTGACGCCGTCTTTGGAGCGGATGAAGATCATACCCATAGGGCACAGCCCGGTGAGCTGCATGCCGTCGTGCCCGGCGCCGCTCGGGAGCGCGTGAGGCCTGATGCCCAACTTCTCGCAAGCGTTCTTCACGGCGTTCCTGACTAGCTCCGAGCATGGTGCCGGCGAGAGTCGTTGCAGCGTCTCGATCTCCATCTCCACGCCGCGCCGACGGCAGATCTCCTCCGCCCCCTCCAGAATACGTCGCTCGACGCGGTCCCTGACCCCCTCGTCTATGTCCCTGAGGTCGAGCGAGTACTCCACCCGCCCTGGAATAATGTTGATGCCGCCTGGTTCGAGACTAAGTTGGCCCACCGTGCCCACGGTCGTCCCCGTGTTCGACGCCTCGATGAGAGCCATGATCTCAGCCGCCCCGGCTAGAGCGTCGCGCCGGAGGCCCATCGGGGTGGCGCCAGCGTGTCCGGTCTCTCCCTCGATAGTGAATCGGAGCCAGACGGGGCCTGCGATGCCGGTAACGATCCCGGCGGGGAGGTCCTCGTTCTCCAGAACCCGTCCCTGCTCTATATGCAATTCGACGTAAGCCGCCACGGAGCCTTCAGGACGTGACGCCTCCCCGATCCTCGCCGGGTCCAACCCGTAATCCCGCATCGCCTCGGCTATGGTGACGCCGTTCGCGTCCTCGTGCGAAAGATCCTCGGGGGAGAGGCTGCCAGCCAGCGCGCGGCTCCCGATCATGCCGAAAGAGAACCTGACGCCCTCCTCGTCGGTAAACGAGACAACCTCGATAGGGTGCTCCGTCTCTATGCCACGCTCCTCCATCGTCTGCACGACCTCGATACCGGCCAGCACGCCTAAAGGTCCGTCGAAGTTCCCGCCTTCGTACACGGAATCGACGTGCGAGCCGACGAGGACTGCGGGTGCATGGGGATCTCGTCCCTCGCGCCGCCCGAGAAGGTTACCGGCTGCGTCCTCACGGACCGAGAGACCCGCCTCTTCCATATAAGAGGCAACGAGGTTCTTGGCGGCCCGTTCCTCCTCCGTAAAGGAGAGACGTGTCACGCCGCCGGACTCCTGCTTACCGATCTCCGCCAGTTCCGAGAGCCTGCGCCACAACCGCTCTCCGTCTACCACGTTCGTGTCACCTCCGGGTTCTTCAAGTCTCTGCGTCGTGACGTGTCCACAGTGTTCGGGCCTCATCGAGCGCGCCGAGCAGGATCTCCGGTGTGAGACCGTGGGCCTTGATGCCACCGCGCCCTGTCATGTCGCCGGCCGCCAGGAGCGCGTTCACGATGGCCTCCTCCGTCGCTTCAGCCGCAGCGCAAAAGAGCGGCGTCATGTACTCGTTCGACACCATCTTCAGGGACACGGTCGGCGGTACCTCCTGGAGTCCGGCGCGCGGGAGGCCGCGATTGCCTGTGGCGAAGGCGAGGAAGATGTCGCCGCTCCCGTCGTCGAGGCCACCCCCCATCCGGGCGAGGCCGATGCCCGCACGCTTCGCTAGCCTGTCACACTGAGTCGGCAACAGCGGGGCGTCGGTGGCGAGGATGACGATGATCGAACCCGTCCCAGCCGGGAGCGTCTCCTCGCCCTTCTCGTAGGGCGAAGGGATGCGCTCCGTACTCAGGGTACGCCCTACAGGCGCTCCGTCCACGCGCAGCATGGAGCGGCGCCCGTAATTCGCCTGCACGAGGGCTCCGACAGTCCAGCCGCCTTCCGGGAGCCGTCGCGAGGACGTGCCTATACCGCCCTTGAACTCGTGGCAGATCATGCCCGTTCCACCGCCGACGGAACCTTCGACTACCGGTCCGCCGGTCGCATCCGCGAGTGCCTCGCGCACGTGGTCTGCGGTCACGTGCTGGCCGTTTATATCGTTCAGTACGCCGTCGTAGGTCTCGGCCACGACGGGCAGGCACCAGTAATCCTCCTCGTCGGCGCGGGCCTCCATCTCGGCTGTGACCAGCGCGTCTCGTACCACGCCTACGCTGTGGGTGTTGGTGATCGCGACCGGCGTCGCCAGGGCGCCTGCCTCCCTGATCCACTCCAGCCCCGTCATCTCTCCATTGCCGTTGAACCTGTGGGAGCCGGCGAAGACAGGTTCATCACGAGCCAGCCCCGCGCGTGGACAGACCACAGTGACGCCGGTCCTCACTGGTCCCTCGCCGACGACGAGCGGCCCTTCCCCGCGCACGATCGTCGAGTGCCCGACCCTCACCCCATCTACGTCGGTGATCGCATTGTGAGGTCCTGGCGCCAGATCACCGATCTTTATTCCCAGGTCGCGGGCGCGCACGCGGCGGCCTCAGCGGCCCAGGGAGGAGACAGACTGCATCTCCTCGTCGGAGAGCTCGAAGTCGAAGACGTTGAGGTTCTCCCCGAGGTGCTCCTCGCTGGTCGCCTTGGGGATGGCCGAGACTTTCTCCTGCTGCACGAGCCAGCGCAGGGCAACCTGCGTCGCCGTCTTGCCGTGGGCCCCACCTATCCGTTGTAGCGTAGCGTCGCCCTGGACTCCGCCTCGGGAGAGAGGAGTATAGGCGGTCAGAAGGTAGTCCTTCTCTCTGGCTTGCCTGAGGAGTGCGTCCTGATTCCTGTAAGGGTGATACTGGACCTGGTTGCAGAAGATTTCGGCGTGCGCTGCCGCCTCCTCGACGAGCGACGGGGAGAAGTTGCTCACCCCGACGTGCAATACGCTTCCATCTTCCTGCAGCTCCCGCATCGCCCCGAGGGTCTCTTCGAGAGGAACACCCTCACCTGGCCAGTGCATCAGCAGGAGGTCAACGTATTGTGTACGGAGCTTCTTCAGGCTCTCCCTGGTCTTCCGGATCACCCGGTCGTGGGCGAAGTCGCTCGGCCAGACCTTCGTGGTCAGGAAGATCTCCGCCCGGTCCACCCCTGAGCCTTCGATTCCCCTTCCGACCTCAGCCTCGTTACCGTACATCTGGGCCGTATCGACGTGCCTGTATCCCATCGAGAGGGCACGCTCCACGGCCCGCACGCACGTCCGACCCGTGAGCCTGTAGGTGCCCATTCCCAGCGAAGGAACCTTCTCACCCTTTATCGTCTCGTACTCCATGATGATCTCCTTTCGCGATTTGAACCAGGCGATGTCGCCGCAACGAGATACGCCGGTGGACCACCTTCAACGGTCCTCCGGGGAGAAAGACTCTTCGGGACGGGCTTCGAGTTTCGCGACGGTGGGGAGGAACCAGTCAGGGCGCGGTTGGACCGTGTTCTCCAGTGGGTCGAAGAAGACGTGGGCCGCGGAGCCTTCGGCGGCCAGGGTGCCGGTCTCGAAAGTGTCGCCTATGCGTAGCTCAAAGTCCATCGAGTAGGAGCGGTTGCCGACCGTGCGAATACGCGCCGCGCCGTGGAGGATGTCCTCGAAGAAGATCGGGGTCTTAAAGCGAACAGTCGTCTCGGCGATGACGTAGCGTGCGCCGGGGACGTCGCCTGCTTCGAGCTCCTCGATGCCGGCGAGGTCGGCGAGGGCGCGCCAGTAGCAGATGCGGACCTTCTCGAAGAACTCCAGGTAGACGGCGTTGTTCACATGGCCGTAGGGGTCAAGGTCCCCGTAGCGGATCTCGAGCCGCGTGAGAGCGGGCGGGTTCTTCACGGGAGCATCCCCTTCCGGTTGGTTGCTGCGGGAGATTGTACACACTCTCTTCGCGTTACATCTGATTTAATGAGGGTGATGGAGTACGAGGAGTATCTGGAACAGGGCGAGACCCTGGCGAGCGAGGGCCTGGTAGAGGAGGCCCTCTCTCGATTCGAGCAGGCTCTGGAGGCCGCCCCCGAGAACCCCGAGGTCATCGAGGCCGTAGGAAGGGCGCTACTAAACCTGGGGAGGCTGGAGGAGGCTGAGGCCAGCTTCCTCGACGCTTTGGAGCTGGATCCCGAATGGGTCGCGCCGCGGATGGGGCTGGCAATGGTGGCCCTCGGGCGTGACGAGCCGTTCAAGATCGTGCACCACCTCGAGCGCGCCATCGAAGCAGACCCTGGCTATCCCGACGCCTACGTCGAGCTGGGCCGCTATTACGGCTTCATGGGTGAGCCTGCTCTGGCGAAAGCCACCTTCGAGCGCTGGACGACGCGTGTGCCAGAGGACGCCGATATGCTCATAAACGCGGGCCTGACCCTCTTCGACGCCGCCGACTACGCAGAGGCCCTCGAGTTCTTCGAGAAGGCCATAGACGTCGCGGCGGACGAGATGCAAAAGAGCGGTGCGCGCACCTTCAGGGCCAACGCCCTCGACATGCTGGGCCGCTACCCTGAGGCGGTCGCCGCCTACAAGGAAGTCATAGAAGGGACACCTGACTGGTGGGAGGCGCACGCAAACCTCGGGATCTGCCACGCGCGCAATGGAGATCTCAACAGGGCCGAGGCCGCCTTCCGCAGGGGTCTCGAGGACTGTCCCGGCTCGCCCGAGATCAGGGACGAACTGGCGGCCCACCTCCTCGCCCTCGGGAAGAGCCTGCCGGAGGCGCTCAAGCTCTCCGAGGAGGCCGTGGCACTCGGGCGCGATGAGATCCGGCACCTCATCACCCTCGGGGAGGCCAGGCTCGCCCTCAAGGATGAAGCAGGGTCAGCCGAGGCTTATGAGGCTGTGCTCGCACTCGACCCCGAGAACCCCGAGGCACACCTCGAGCTCGGCATCCTGCACGAGCGCAGGGGGCAGATGGAGAGGGCCGAGGAGCACTTCGTAGAGTCCCTGAAGGCCGACCCTGCGAACCCGCGCGCCCTGTATTCCTACGCGAGCATCTACTACACGGCCGACGACCTCGAGGTCGCCGAGGAGATCCTGGAGCGGGCAATCGCCGCGGACGCGAGGTACTCCCCGGCACTCTCCGCGCTCGCCAGCATCCAGGCCCGCCGAGGCGAATACGGCGACGCTCTGGACTATATCGAGAGGGCCGTAGACGCCGGCGAGCGCGATATCGAGCACTTCAGGAGCGCGCTGGAGTTCGCCCCCCTGCACGCCGACCCACGCTTTCGCACCCTCCTCTCTCGCATGGTGCGCGAAGACCGCAACGGAAAGGGCTAGTAAGCACGGCGCTTCGCGCCTCTCGCTCTTACCTGTCAGCTATTCCGGCCCCACTCTGCCGCGCACGAGGAACCATTACCTGCGGCAGTCGGGTTCGAGGCTCTTGGGCGGTGCTTCGGGACGACTTGCTGAGAGCTGAAAGCGGAGGCGAAGCCGGAGCGTGCTGACAGGCTGAAATGCTAGAGAAGCTTCAGCTTCGCGGTGGCGTTTCTCAGGTTCTCGAGGAAACTATCCATCTCCAGCATGCGCTGGCGGGCAATCTCCTTGCTGCTATCGAGGATGAGGAGGTTCGGAATCCGCTG
>DASSJP010000370.1:0-15375 GCA_035691165.1 Rubrobacter sp. | reverse complement strand
GGACACCTTCCTATCTCGCCAGCGCGTGGTATTCCTCGTTGGGGATCATTCCGCACGCTAGCGACATGCGGTTGGTGAAGTTGTACATGCTGGCGATCTCGACCACGTCCCAGACTTCTTCCTCGGTCAGTCCGTAGCCTTTGAGACGTTCGAGGTCTGCGGGGTCGCAATCGAGCGGGCGCTCCGTGATCTTGACGGCGAAGTCCAGGAGGGCCGTGCGGCGCTCGTCGAGTCCCGCCCTCCTGTGGTCGAGCGTGATGCGGTCGGCGAGGATCGGGTCACCGAGAGCCTCGCGCAGGGCGGCGCCGTGGGCGACCAGGCAGTAGAGGCAGCCGTTGGCCATCGAGACGGCCACGGCGATCATCTCGCGCTCCGCCGCGTCCAGGTTGGGGGTCGGCTCGTGCAGCTGCCTGTAGTGGGCGAACCAGGCTGAGAGACGCTCGGGGCGGTAACTGTACGCCCTGAAGACGTTGGGGACGAACCCGACCTGCTCCCTGGCTTTGCGAAACAGGCCCTGCAACCCTTCAGGCAGCTCGGACTCCTCGGGGACGGGGAACCAGCTTATGGGGACACCTGTCCCCTTGCGCGAGATGTGCTCGACATCTGTCATCGAATCCTCCTCAGTGGCCCACTGACCGCATCTGTTGCTCGGAGTAGCGCTCGCCGGCGGCTGATCCACGCGGCATGGCCTCTTCGATGCGGGCGAGGTCTTCTTCGGTGAGCGTCACGTGAGCGGCGCCGGCGTTCTCTTCGAGGTACTTGCGGCGCTTGGTGCCGGGGATGGGGACGATGTCATCACCTTGAGCGAGCAGCCACGCCAGGGCAAGTTGGCCAGGGGTTACTCCCTTCTCGTCGGCGACCTCTCGTACCTTATCCGCAAGTTCCAGGTTCTTGGTGAAGTTCTCCTCGGCGAAGCGCGGAAAGCGGGCGCTGCGCGTATCGTCCTCAGGCATATCCTCGATGCTGCGCCAGCGTCCTGTGAGGAAGCCTCGTCCGAGCGGGCTGTAAGGGACGAAGCCGATGCCGAGCTCCCTCACGGTCGGCAGGACCTCATCCTCCACGTCGCGGGTGAAGAGAGAGTACTCCGACTGGAGAGCGCTGATGGGATGCACGGCGTGGGCCCTGCGGATGGTCTCGGTCGCCGCCTCAGACATCCCGAGGTAGCGTACCTTGCCGGCCTCGACAAGCTCCTTCATCGCGCCGACGGTCTCCTCTATGGGAGTCTCCGGGTCCACCCTGTGCTGGTAGTAGAGGTCGATGTGTTCGACGCCGAGTCGCTCGAGCGAGGCGTCGCAGGCCCTCCGCACGTAGTCCGGTTTGCCGTTGACGCCGACCCAGGAGCCATCCTCGCGGCGTTCGTTGCCGAACTTGGTCGCAAGGACGACCTCGTCACGCCGACCGGAGATAGCTTTGCCGACGAGCCTCTCGTTGGTGAAAGGACCGTACATATCGGCGGTGTCCAGGAAGATCATACCGAGCTCAATCGCGAGATGGATGGTGGCTATCGACTCGTCCTCGTCGCCCGTACCGTAGAACTCGCTCATCCCCATGCATCCGAGGCCGAGCTCGGATACGACGAGCCCTTCGTTGCCCAGCTTCCGCTGATCCACAGATCCCTCCTCTAGTATCGAACTACCGGTCGAGTTTATTACACAATGTGGCAGACGCATTGATCTCTAGCCGGGGTGCTCGCTCGTGAGCTCGACGAGCGCGGGGTGGAGCGGACCGTTGCTCGCCACCAGTTCTTCGGCTTCCAGCTCGAACGGGTCTCCCCCATAGTCTGTGACCTTGCCTCCAGCCTCCTCGAGAATGAGGCTTCCCGCGGCGACGTCCCAGGGGTGGATACCCCGCTCGTAGTACGCGTCGAGGCGTCCGGAGGCGACGTAGCAAAGGTCGAGCGCGGCTGCCCCCAGCCTTCTCATTCCCTGGGCGAGCATGGAGAAGCGCCCGAAAAGATCCAACGCAGCAGGAACGTCGTCGCGGTCGTAAGGAAATCCTGTGGCCACCAGCGCCCGCACCAGTTCGTCCGTGTCCGATAAGCTTGTGGGTTCGCCGTTCAGCCTGGCACCCTGGCCGCGCTCGGCGACGAAGGTCTCATCTCTCATCGGATCGTGCACCACGCCAAGGACGACCTCGCCGGCCTTTTCGAGCGCAATGGAGACGGCGAATACGGGAAGGTCGTGGGCGTAGTTAACGGTACCGTCGAGGGGATCGACGATCCAACGCCCATCCTCCTCGCCAGGGAGCGCACCACCCTCCTCGGCGAGCATGCCGTAAGACGGATAAGCCCCGAGTAGCTCATCCCTGATAATCTCCTCGGCCCGCTCGTCCATCTCCGTGACGAGATCCACCTCACCCTTGTACCTGACCTGACGCCGCAACCCGAAACCGTCGCGCAGCACCTCGCCCGCAGCCCGCGCAGCCCGCAATGCTGCTTCCAGCTCCCCGTTCAAGATTCTGAGCTCCTTCCTTAAGATACTGTTTTCGTGTATTAGTACCCGCGCCCGCGGGTAGCTAATTCGCTGAGTTCCAGAATATTGGGAAGTCTCGTAACATACCGGTGTGTAAGAAAGGAGATCAGGGTGCGTGACCTGGTCATTAGACACTCCAAACCTGAAGATTACGAGGGCGTACACCTCGTTTACTCCTCCCCGCGGGCTAGGGCCGGGACGCTTGGAGTACCGTTCTCCTCAGAGCAGGAATGGCGCGAGGAGCTGGCCAGAAAGCGGGACGACAACTTCTCCATCGTAGCCTGCGTGCAGGGTGAGGTCGTAGGGCACATCTCGCTCAGTATCTACATGAACCCGAGAACACGGCACTCCGGACACTTCGGAATAGCGGTGCGCGATGACTGGCAAGGAAAGGGCATCGGAACTGAGTTGATGAAGGCTTGCTTGGATCTCGCAGACAACTGGTTAGATCTTGGAAGGTTGGATCTCCGGGTGTACGTGGACAATGAGCCCGCGATCTCCCTCTACAAGAAGTTCGGGTTCGAGATAGAAGGAACCCACAAACGCTTTGCGTTCCGCGACGGCGAGTACGTGGATGCCCACGTCATGGCCCGTCTACGGTGAATCGGCTCCCCTGCAATCCTCCGGGACGAAGATGATCTACGACAGCATTCTCCGCAGCACCTGCGAACATCTCCCCATCCCGTTCCTCGGGCTCCCGTGGTCCGAAACGGTAGGTGATCTTCATTGCGGGGAGTCCATCTTCTCCTCTACCTGCCGTGCCCCGACGACGGCACAAAAGCGCTGGTGAACTCACGGCTCGATTTATTCGAGTTTCACCTGGGATTCATCTCCGGCTGATCTTGTTCGTCCCGCAGTTGGACGGTGGAAAGAAGTCAGATGCAAATATGCGAACAGATGTGGCAAACTTTCAGCTAAAGGTGGATGGACAGGCAAGACGCTTGAGCGGGAATAACGTAGCGCTCACGGTGCTGGGAGGAGAAGACTACGAAGTACAAACGAGCGCCCAGGGTGGCGAAACCACGACTATGGACCTTCAGGGTGGCGGGACGAAAACCACGACAAGGACATCCGATAGTGTCACGACGACTACCTGGCATGATCCCGCACCCGGCAACGGTTCCACCCGCACGACCACTTCCGTCGACGATGGTCATGGAAAGACCACAACGACCACTAGCAAGTAGGGTTGCAGACGTCAAAGGCATACAGAGAGAGCCATCAGGTTGACCGTGCCTCAAAGCGGCATTGTTGATCAAGGAGAATTCGACGAGGGTGAAAGGGAGACCAGTATGGCAGAGACGCCGAGTAGAGACGATGAGAATAGTGCCGAGGTAGGCCATGTCGAGCTTGAGAGGTTTACGTCCCCTATCGTTGGGATCGCCGGGTATTACCCTCTCGGCAGCCATTTATTCCCAACCGGCGGCTTCCACCAGACGATCGTCGGTACCGAAGATGGCAGGCTGACCGAGCTCTTTTGGAGGCCCGGAGAGACTGTAAATCAGGAGGTGCTCTTTGACTTTTCCAGGATCTCAGTTCCCTCCAAGATCTCGGCTGTAGCCGCATATTACTCTGATAATGACGGTTTCCACCATCAGGACGTTGCCACGGAGGACGGCAGGTTGCACGAGCTCTTCTGGCGGCCTGGACCCGGCGTAGGCCACAACGTACTCCACAAGTTCGATTCATCCATCTCAGGGGTTGCCGCCTATTTCGTTCCCGAGGACGGCTTCCACCATCAGGACGTTGCCACGGAGGACGGCGAGTTGCACGAGCTCTTCTGGCGGCCTGGCCTTAGGGTAAACGAGGGGGTGCTCGAGACCTTTACCCCCCCTATAGTAGGAGTCGCTGCATTTTGCACCCCCGACGGCTTCCAACATCAGATCGTTGCTACTGAAGACCGTAAGGTGCACCAGCTCTGGTGGAGGCCCGGGCCGGAGGTAAACCACCGCGTACTGCAAGAATTTACCTCAGATATCTCAGGGGTGGCCGGAAATTACACCCCCGATGGCTTTCGAAGGGCGATCGTTGCTACCGGAGATGGCAAACTTACCGAGCTTTCCTGGAAGCCAGGGGAGGCCATAGGCCGCGCAGAGATTCCGCATGAACTAGACACACGTGTGGTGGCAATAGCCGGGTATTTTTCTTACGGCGACAACCGCCAACATGTGATTCTTGCTACGGACGACAACACGGTTCACGACTTCAGGTTCGGGATCCAAGACGACCTGGGGTATCCCGGAGATACCGCGTCCAAGCCGGAGATTGCCAAATGGATGGCCAGGTGTGCTGTACGGGAGGGACTACCCCGTGAGCTGCCGGTTATGTGCTCGCTCGTGGAAGTTGGCGCCGGATCAGGTTTCGGATGGAACCAGGGTATTCGCAACGTACGAGACGCCAGAGGCTTCTCTTCAGCCGTGGACTTCGACTCACTAGGGTTCTTCCAACAAAGGCCCGCGTCGGGCTGGGGCTGCCGCCGAGAGAACAACCGGTGTACGTCCCAACAACGAGCGGAAAACATCGTATACGCGCCGCACGCGATAACGGAGTTCCTCGACGAGGCGAAGCGAATAAAATTCAGGGACGGGTTCACAAATGAAAATGTGAGCCGCTTCGGAGCATGGATCCAGGCCGTGCAGATCTCCGCTTTTCCCGGTAGATACCAACTGGAACTGGGACAGGCAAGGAACCTTATAAACAGCTAGAAGGAAGTCGGACTACAGCCACAACACCGGCTACGTACGGGATCGGCGTCACGCAAGTGGCAGGAAGGGGCTACGTCAATGGAAACAACGACTACGGATTACCGCGAGATCGGGGTCTCGCTCGAACATCCCGCGGGTTGGGTCGTCGAGCAAGAGCAGTATATGATCTCCGACACTTACGGCTTCCAGTGTTGGAAGCCGACAACGCTTTCCCCGCGGGCGTGTAGCGGGATACCAGCCGTACGCGTCGCGGTGGCACCTGGCCTCACGCCGGACCAGATCGAGCAGACGGTTCAGGAGAAGCTGGATGCGTACAGGGAATACAACCTTCCGATGGCTGATGCGAAGGTAAGCGTCGGCGTGGATGAACTGGAGGGCCACGCGGTCGGTCCGATGCCCGGCAGCACGCCGTCTTATGAAGTGTACGTGAGTGTTCGCGACCTGGTGTACCTGATCAACATCTACGAGGAAGAGCTGGATGCAAGTGCCAGAAGGTTACTCGCGAGCGTGAACTTCGAAAAATTTTCGCAGTCACGCGATTCGCTCGAGCTGCCGGACATCGGCACCCAAACCGGGTCGTCACGCCCGCGGCTTGCTGAGCTCGAGCAAACAGCGCTACGGGCGGGTAGGGCAGCGCGGGCTGAGGCGTTGGCTGTGCAACCACAGGACGCGCCGGCCCTCGGGCCTGTGACGCAGCCGCAGGGACCGCCGCTCCTGGCGCCGGCCGCGGCCTCTGAGCCGCCGGTCCTCGATCCGGCGGAAGTGCCGGAAGAAGAAGAGGTCCAGATCAATGAAGGATGCTTTCGTGCGGATAGCAGGTTCTTCGTTCAGACACAGCACGGGAAGTTCGCTAACAGTCAATTGGGTCCCGAAGAAACCGGCTGGACAGTCGTCGGCAGGCCCAACTTCTGGGGTCACTTCTCGCATGGCGCGTTAGGCTTCGGCCGATGCGTCTCTGGTCGCTTCACAAACGATCTTTTCGCCATCGACTATCCTTTGGCGGTGGGAGACGCCGTCTTTTGCCCCTTCAAGAGGGGCACGGTGAAGTTTGTGGGGCGGTCGGAAAGCCACAGAAACTACGGAATCATGGTGATCATCGAGGCCGTGGCCCCGAGCGGCAACAGGTACGTGAGCATGTCGGCGCACCTGAGCGGTCTTGCCGATGGGATCGTACGTGGCGCGCAGGTCACCGATGAAACCGTTATCGGCTTCGCCGATGCCACGGGCCACCCGAGCATCCCCGTCGGTGAGCCGCATCTGCACCAGGCGTTCTACCGCAACCCCAATTTCGTTTTCATACCTGGTCAAGGACCTACGGGCCCACCATTCGGCGGCCAGGGACTGCAGGTGATTTACCATCATTTTGTGGGCGATGCGAGAGGCTCCGGCCCCGGTGTCTACAAGCTCGACCGGACGACTCACTTCCCCGATACGGGTACAGTGCCGTCCAGTGGGAGATTCAGGATAAGTAACTGAACTGCACCTTCGCCGCGGAGGCGAGCCCGATTGGCAGGGGATGAATGCCCTGGGCCTTGAGGTTGCAGCGTGGCAGCGGTCCGACCCCCGGAGCGCTAGCTACTCCCTTTGCAGGCCGTTTCGTGCGACTTTGCTCTAATAGGACTTCGCACCGCGTTGTTTGATCCATCTAACCCGGATTATTAATGAACGGTGTGTGGGAACCAGTCTCACTCACAGTAAGACCGGTCACGCGCTCGGCACCATGCTCTGTGTGGATTTTCCCTGTGGTGAATCTGCTCAATTCGAGGTCGACAGCTCGGTGACGAGCAGAGTCTTCACGTGGGCAAACTCCACTTCGAGCTGGTCGAGCATTTCCGGCGCGCTGGTCATGTCACCCACGCCGGCGAGCCTCTCAAGCTCCTGGCAGATCGATGCCATGCGGCTCGCCCCGACTCCCCTACAGATGCCGTTCAGGGCGTGGGCCTTCCGCTTGAAGAGCGGAGCATCTCCCTGGACGGCGGCTTCTCGCAAGGCTGCTACGTGGGTTGGCGTCTCATCGAGGAAGGACTCTATGAGCATCTCGACGATGTTGGCCCCGCCTTCTTGCTGGATCATACGCAAGTCCGCCAGGACCGTCTGGTCGAGTGAGTCGTCAGGTGCCGAAGTTCCGCCAGTGGTTCGACTCGAGGCTTTGCGCTTCCTGGGTGCCTGCAGAATCCAACGTTCCAGCACCCTATCGAGTTGTTCCGGCCTGACCGGTTTGGACAGGTAGTCATCCATCCCAGAGGAGAGCGCCTTCTCCCTGTCGCTCTGCAGGGCATGGGCGGTCATCGCGATTATTGGCGTATGCCGCTGTTCAACTTCCCGCTGGCGGATCCTGGCTGTCGCCTCGTAGCCGTCCATCTTTGGCATCTGGATATCCATCAGAATGGCCGCGTAGCTGGTGCTTGAGAACGCCTCTACCGCTTCCGCCCCGTTGGAGACCACGTCTACGTCGTAACCGCGCCTCTTCAGAAGCTCCACCGCGACCATCCGGTTCGTCAAAGTATCCTCCGCAACGAGGACGCGTGCGGAGCGCTTCTTCGGTTCCACAGACGAGGGAGTCAGGGGTTTGGTCACGGCTGGTAGGTCCACGGCTCCCTCGGGCTGTTTCGCCAGGGGAAGCGTAAAGGAGAAAGTGCTCCCGATACCTGGCTCGCTCTCTACCCGGATCTCGCCGCCCATGAGCTCCACCAGTTGCTTGCTGATAGCCAGCCCAAGCCCGGTGCCCCCGTAGCGACGGGTCGTAGACGTGTCGGCCTGGGTGAAGGAACGGAACAGGCGTCTCTCCTGCTCGGGGGTTATGCCGATGCCCGTGTCCGAGACCTCGAAGCGCAACGTCACCGTATCTTCAAGATCCTGTATTCGCGCACAACCGAGTACTACCCTACCCTCCTCGGTGAACTTCACGGCGTTGCTCAGGAGGTTCGTCAGCACCTGCCTGATGCGGAAGGGATCTCCTGCGAGAATCGTCGGCACGTCCGGCTCGACGGAACACGCCAGAGAGAAACCCTTTTCTCTGGCTCTCTCGGTGAACATCGAGGCGGCATCTTCCAAGGTCGCCCGCAGGTCGAAATCTATCGTCTCGATCCTGACCTCCCCCGCCTCTATCTTGGAGAAGTCAAGGATGTCGTCGAGCAGGGCGAGCAACGCATCGCCCGAGGTACGCACGGTCTCCGCGTATTCGCGTTGCTCTTCGGAGAGGTTCGTGTCCAGCAAGACGCCGGTCATGCCTATGACGCCGTTCATGGGCGTTCTTATCTCGTGGCTCATGTTCGCCAGGAACGCGCTCTTGGCGCGGTTGGCCGCGTCGGCCGCCTCCTTCGCCCGGCGCAGTTCCTCTCCCGCCCGGATGCGCTCGGTCACGTCGTGGGCGGTGCCGACCATCCGCAGGGGCTCACCCGCTTCGCCCCTTACGACCTCGGCCCTGCGGTGGATCCACCTCACCGTCCCGTCCGGCCTGAGTACCCTGTGCTCGAAGTCATAGGGCCTGTCGCCGTAGAGGGCGTCGTGAATAGCCTCTCTCACAGCGTCCCTGTCCTCGGGATGCACGGCCTCCATCATCCTCTCGACGCCGGGCACGAACGAGCCGGGCTCGAAGCCGTACATTCGGAAGACCTCGTCGGACCACGACGTCTCGCCGGTGATCATATCCCACTCCCAGCTGCCCAGGTGCGCTATACGCTGCGCCTCTGCGAGGTTCAATTCGCTTCTGCGCAGTTCTTCTTCGGCCCGCTTGCGCTCGGTGATGTCGACCATGAAGCCCTGCCAGTAGTTGGACCCGCTCGCCTCGTCCTCGACGATCACCGACTCGTTGCGCACCCACACCATACGCCCACTGCGATGGAGCACGCGGTACTCCGTCGTGATGACCTCGCCAGGCTCGACGGACCGCTGGTCCTCCGCCTGCATCCGCCCGCGGTCGTCGGGGTGCACCATCTTCCACCTGAGATCCGGGTCCCTGCACTCCTCGGGGGTGTACCCCGTCAGGATCTCGATCCGGGGGCTCATGTACGTCGCCGAATCTGGGCTCCCTATCTCCTGGATATACACGACGGCAGGCATCCGCTCGACCAGCATACGGTACCTGCTTTCGGTCTCCTGGAGGCTCGCCTCAGCACGCTTGCGCTCGTTGATGTCGGCCTGGGATCCTGCCACGCGGACAGCTCTCCCTTCCGCATCTCGCACGGCTATGCCCCGGCCGAGCATCCAATGGTAATCGCCGTCTTTGTGGACAACCCTGTACTCGCTCTCGAAGTTACCGGCGTGCCCGTCAAGATGCTCCTTCAGACGCGCCTCGACGTGTGCCCGGTCGTCGGGATGTATGCGATCGAACCATTCTTCAGGGTCGCCTCCGACCTCCCCCTCTTCGTAGCCGAGCATGGCCTTCCAACGCGGCGAGAAGCACACCTCATCTGTTGTGAGATCCCAGTCCCACAACCCGTCGTTGGCAGCCTGGGCCGCGAGCGCGTAACGCTCTTCGGCCTCGCGAGTCTGGACGAGCATGCTTGTTAGCCGGCTTCTGAATTGCCAAAGCAACAAGAACACGGTGGCGACCGCAAAACCCAGCGAGCTCACAAGGAAAATGCTCTGAACCCACGAAGGCACGGAGGGCGAGGAGGGGATCACCTGCCCCACGATGACCACGAGCAACGTCACCAGCCAGGCCCCGATCAGAAGTCGCCTGAGGACGTGATCGTTGGTGTAAGGGAGCGCGACCATGACCATCAGGAACGGGGTTACTGCGAGCGTTGGGAACCAGTTCGGTTGCACAGGCGCAACGGCAAGCGTCGTCCCAAGGATGCCTACGCAGATGGTGATGACCGCCGCCTGCCACCGTCCACGGCGGACCTGACTTCTGGCCAGGAGCACAAGGCACCCGAAGACAAAAATGAGGACTCCCGCGATCCCCAGCCTCACATCGCGGAAAGCGACGGAAACAACCCCGGAGAGGATGACGAAGCCAAAAGCCACAGGCGTGAGCCAGCCGATGAGCTGCCGTAGCCGGACGGCCTGTAAGGAGTCCGATTGCCGTGAAGAGTCGGTCAATGTGGGCCTCCGATCGGTGGTGGGTCCATGCTTACTGAAGATTGGTAACGTCCCGATTCGTGCGCCCAGTCTACGAAGCCGCGCATCCGCGTTCGCAGAATGGTAACGAACCGCCTCAACACGTCATCCACAGACCCGTCGAGTTGAATAAGCTGGGAGGCTGAATCTATGAAGGGCCTTACCTCTGAGTTGTGCATCTCGATGGCGCGGTCGATGGCAGCGTGCAGTGAGAGATCTTGTTCGAGCTGCAGAACCAGGTTGTGTACGTCGTTGCGTCTGATCTCTTTTTCGAGCGAGAAGATGTCGTTGGCCCAGCAAACCGCGTTGTTCGACGCCAGGATCATCCTGCGAACGGTATCGTCACTCCAGATTTTGGGCGGCGGATAGGCGCGTTCGGCGATCTCGATAAACTGGGTGTCGATGTTCAACCCTCCCGTCACAGGCCGCATCCTGACATGGCTGTCTATGTCAGGCGTGATGCCGAGAGAACGGTTGGTCGCCTCCCAGACGGTCGAGGCGAAGTGTTCCTCGACGCTTCCGACGAACCGGCGCATCCACGCCTCGGTGGCCACCTTCGCGAGTACACGTTCCCGCAGGTCCCAAAGGGCGAGGGGAGCGCTCTCCGGGTGTCCTGAGCCCGTCAGGACCTCGAGGAACCCGACGTTCCTGGCCGCCAGCAAGCTGGGTTGCTTCCCGATCTCCGTCTCGTCGCGCTGGTCGTCCCAGAAGAACATCCAACCGTACCAGTCCGAGATGAGCTGCAGCGCATCGAGAGGAGCATCCGGGTGGAACCGGGCGGCCAGTCGTCCGATCTTTATGTCGGAGAAGCGTCGGTACGCTGTTTCATTCGCGAGAACCAGGAAACGACGCAACCATTCCGTGGTCCTCTGATGAACGGAATCAGCCTCCTCGTTGATGGCCGAAGGAAACGGCACGTACAGCGCAGGCAAAGCCGCCCAGTCGATGTACTCCGCATTTACTGTCCCCCGGCCCGCATACTCGTGATACCTTGCTCCGCAACTACAAGCGCCCCCAGATACTATACCGAACACACGTCACCCACGAGCGCCAAAACGAAGCGCGAGATTCCCGGCACCGACCAGGTACCAGTTCCAGGCTCACGTCGCGCCTGCAGACTCAGGAGGTTTCCAGTGGACGGCTATCTAAACCCGCTGGGCGTTGCGGATAAAGCGGTATGGATAGACGTCTTCGAGGGCGCTCGCCTCGGAGAGCTCGTCCACCTGTTCCCCTGTAAGCTCCCAGCCGCTCGCGCCGATGTTGTCCTCCAGCTGCTCCAGAGTCCGGGCCCCGATTATCGGCGCGGTAACGCCTTCCTGTCTCAGGAGCCAGTTGAGTGAGATCTGGGCGTAGGATTTCCCTGTCTCATCGGAGATCCTGCCTACCACGTCCAACGTAGCCCAGTTGCGCTCGGTGGCGCGGCGGGCCCAATACTCGTCCTGCCATTCCTCGGCGCCCGCGATACGCGAGCCCTCGGGCGGCTCCTCGTCGCGCCTGTACTTCCCCGAGAGAAAGCCGCCGCCGAGCGGGCTCCAGGGGATCACGCCCAACCCCTCCTCGACGCAGACAGGCAGCACCTCCCGCTCGATGTTGCGTTCCACGAGCGAGTACTGCGGCTGCAGGCACACGAACCTCTCGAAGCCCTGCGCCTCGCTCACGTCCAGGCTCCTCATGAGCTGCCATCCCGTGAAGTTCGAGACGCCGATGTAGCGAACCTTGCCGCTACGAACCAGGTCCGTGAGCGCCGAGAGCGTCTCCTCAAGAGGCGTAGCTTCATCCCAGCAATGCACCTGATAGAGGTCGATGTAGTCCGTGCCTAGACGTCTGAGGCTGTCCTCGCACCCCTGCATAATGTGCTTGCGCGAGAGACCCACGTCGTTCGGGCCCTCTCCCATCGGGAAGCGCACCTTCGTGGCGAGGACGACGTCGTCGCGGACGCTTTTCAGTGCCCTGCCCGTGATCTCCTCGGAGACACCGTTCGAGTAGACGTCTGCGGTGTCCACGAAGTTGCCGCCGATTTCGAGGAAGCGGCCGACGATCTCCTTTGAGGTCTCCTCGTCGGCCTCCTGCCCGAATGTCATGCACCCGAGACAAAGCTCGGAGACCATAAGCCCCGTGTTCCCAAGACGCCTGTACTCCATTCGCTCCTCCTCCGTCGAAAGTCCGTACTTTAACACGTGCCATTCGGCCGACCGGGCTGGCTACGCGTAGCACGAGTTTGGTAGGATGGACTGGTTCGACTTCTGGAGGGTACAGGGTGCAAAGTTCGGATGCGGGTAACTTGCGCGATCCTCGCGTCCCGCGCATCCCCCCGGCAGTCGCTCTGGTCTGCTGGGCGGCGGGCGCGCTCGCCTTCGCCTTTCTGCCCCAGGGCTCTGATGCGAAGGCCGTAATCGCAACGATTTTCTCCCTATCTACCGCCGCCTTCGCCGCCGTGATCCTTCTGAGGGCCGCGCCACGCGCAGAAGGCCACGAGCGTGCTTTCCTGCGGCTCATGGGATGGGGTATGGTCTTCAGGCTCGCGGGCAACACTCTGTGGAGCGCTTCGCATCTCCTCGGGCTCGGCATCGTGAGGCCGGTTGCGCCACAAGACATCGCCTACGCCATCTCCTATCCCTTACTGGTCGGGGCGATGCTTCACCTCGTGGCGCTCGCGACGCGCAGGATCACGCTGGTCAGCGCGATCGACGCGGGGGCCGTCATGCTCTCTGTCGGGACTCTGGCCTGGTACTTCGTCCTCGATCCTGTGACGGCGGAGGCAGGGCTCGGGAGCGTGCGTGATGCTGTGGTGGCCCTCTCCCAGCCGGTCTGCGACGCTGCCCTTCTCTTCCTAGGGCTCGTGGTCGCTTCGTCTCCCATCAGGCCCCGGTTCTCCGCGTTCTTGAACGGGGGTTTCGCCGCGCTGCTGCTCGCAGACGCGGCTTACCTGAGCCTTCGCTCCGCGGGACCCTACCAGATCGGCAACTGGCCCGAGATGCTTTGGGCCCTCGGCATGATTCTTCTCGGCCTCACGTCAACGACCTCTCCCGAGGTTCCCGCAGACCCGAACGTCAGGCGGATACAGCCGTGGCGGATACTTCTGTTCTGGCTCGGCCCGCTCTCCCCGCCGGTGCAGTTCCTGATCCTGCTGCTCTGGGGCGCCATGAACCCGCCGCTGCCTGCGTACGTGCTCGCCGGATGCGCCGCGCTCCTCCTGTATTTGGCCGTGCGCATCGGGCTGGTCTCGTTCGTAAGCAGGCAACTGGGCCAGGAGCGGGAGGAGTCGGTCCGCGAGAAGGAGCAGGGACGCCTCCTCTACGAGCTGCACGATACGGTAAAGCAGAACGTTCACGGCATCTCGCTGACGCTGCGTTCCGCACTCGACACCGAGCGCCGCGGAGAGCAGGAAGAGGCGCGGGAGATGTTCGAGAGGGCACTCGGAGCATCGAGGGAGGCGGAGTTCCAGATCTCACGCCCCTACGACGAGCTTCAGACCCTGCGCAGCGAGAGCCCGCCGAGGGCCGGAGACTTCCTCCGCCAGCGCATGAAGAAGTTCGAGGAGTACTTCGGCATCAAGACCCACGATGACCTCCAGGCCTCCCTGGAAGGGTTGAACCAGGCCGAGATCGCAGCCTTCATAAGGGTGTTCGGCGAGGCGTGCTGGAACGTCGCCAAGCACTCGGGCGCCAACAACATGTACCTGGAGTCTCGTCAGGTAGGCTCGCTGCTCATTATCCGCATCAGGGACGACGGGCGCGGTTTCGACACGGACGACCCGCCACCTGGCCTCGGTCTCATGTACATGCGTCGGCGTGCCACGGAGGTCGGGGCTGAACTGGATGTGATCTCCACCCCAGGACGCGGGACCACCGTGCAGATCAGGTTCCACACCAGAAATAACGCGCCAGATCCGCAACCGGACGACGTCTGAGAGAAGAGGCTTCGGCCCCTATAGCTTACTGCTCTTCGGGGTCGCGCTCGAAGTAGCGGTTGGTGATGGGCATGCGCCTGTCGCGCCCGAAGGCGCGGCCAGTGACTTTTATGCCGGTCGGAGCCTGGCGCCGCTTGTACTCTGCGCGGTCCACCAGTTGCACGATGCGCCGCACGTCATCCTCGTCGAAGCCTGAGGCCACGATCTCCGCTATCCCCCTATCCTCCTCGATGTACGCCTCGAGGATGGGATCGAGGACCTCGTAGGGCGGCAGGGAGTCCGTGTCACGCTGGTCCTCGCGCAGCTCGGCGGTCGGTTCTTTAGTGAGGATGGAGTCAGGGATGACTTCGCGATCCTTCCTCTCGTTGAAGTGCCTGGCTACCCTGTAGACGAGGGTCTTCGGTACGTCCTTTATAACAGCGAACCCGCCCGCCGAGTCGCCGTAGAGCGTCGAGTACCCCACGCTCATCTCGCTCTTGTTGCCTGTAGAGAGGACGATCCAGCCGAACTTGTTGGAGAGCGCCATCAGGATATTGCCCCTGATGCGGCTCTGCAAATTCTCCTCCGTCACGTCCTCAGGCAGTCCTCTGAAGGCGCCTTTGAGCATCTCCCTGTAGGCGTCGAAGGCCGGGCCGATGGGGATGGTCTGGGTATCTATACGCAGGTTCTTGGCGAGCGCCACCGCGTCTGTGTTGCTGACCTCCGAGGTGTAGCGGCTGGGCATGAGGACGCCTGTGACGTTCTGGGGACCAAGGGCCTCGACCGCCACGGCGGCGGCAAGGGCCGAGTCTATGCCACCGGAGAGACCGAGCACCGCCCGCGAGAACCCGTTCTTGCGGAAGTAGTCCCTGAGCCCGAGTACAAGCCCTTCGAGCACCTCGCCTTCCTCTGAGAGGGAAGGCTCGATCCTTGGCTCGAGAGGCTCCGCCGAATGCGGCTCGTAGCCGGGGACCTTCACTATCTCGGGCGTGCGATCCGCGTTCTCCTTACGGGGCCTCGGGTCGTGCAGGCGCTGCATGAGCGATTGATCCGGGTACAGGTCCACAATCAGTAGATCTTCTTTGAACTGATCCGCTCTCGCCACGAGCCCGCCCTCGGGGTCGAAGACGACCGAATGCCCGTCGAAGACGAGCTCATCCTGACCGCCCACCAGGTTGCAGAAGACGACGTAGCAACCGTAGTCGGAGGCCCGTACGCCGAGCATCCGCTCCCTGAAAGCTCCCTT
>DASSJP010000369.1:0-5599 GCA_035691165.1 Rubrobacter sp. | reverse complement strand
AAAGGGCTCAAGATAGCCCAGACGAAACCCAGATAGGACTTCTTGTAACTGCGGGTTACCTGGCGCTGTATGAAGTACTTTAGCAGCCACCGCCGATGGTAGAACGTCCCCAGAGCCTCGAAGAATTCACCCACGAAGCTTCTCTTATTGCTTGATGTATACGTTGCCAATCAGGTTCCTCATCTCGCCGCCAGTGTCACGGGTAGTTTAAGCCATAGGCCTGGAAAACGTAGGCCGCGGGAAGTTTACATAAATGATGATGGGCTTGCCAGCCTGGGACGAAGGGCTATCGAACGGCCGTGGCTGCGTCGATCCTGCCGTGTCCGAAGCGGGGGTCTTCACCGGTGGGCCCCAGGTCGGTGGCGGTGGATTGCATACGGTGACGGATCTGGTCTGCAGGCATGTCCTGTGAGGCGAGAAGCCCTGCCAGGGCGGAGACGAACGGGGCTGACAGGCTGGTTCCGCTCTCCTGGCTGTAACCACCGCCGGCGAGGGTTGAGAGAATGTTCGTTCCTGGAGCGGCCAGATCCACCCATTTGCCGCGGCTGGAGAAGCGTGCCAGCTTGTCCTTTCTGTTGGTGGCGCTCACGGCGATAGCCTTGCGGTAGGCCGCCGGGTATTGCCGCGTCGTCGTCCGCTCGTTGCCCGCCGCCGCGACGACTACCGCGCCGTTGGCGGAAGCGTCGTTGACGGTCGCTTTGAGAACGCTGGATTTTCCCGGATCGCCGAGCGAGAGGTTGATGACGTCAGCTCCGTGGTTCACGCTCCAGCCTATGCCCTTCACCAACTTCGAGTCCGTGGTCACTCCGGCTGGGCCGACGACCTTGGCTATGAGCAGTCCGCACCTGGGGCAGCCTCCTGCGACGCCCCTGCCGTTGTTCGTAAGCGCGCCTGCTATTCCGGTCACGAGGGTTCCGTGGTCCGCGTCGTCGTCGGCCACGGCGTCGTGCTCGACGAAATCCTTCTGCGCCACGATATTACCTATGTCGGGATGCCTCTGGTCGACGCCCGAATCGACGACGGCGATCTTTGCTCCCCTGCCCTTCGTGCTGCTCCAGGCATCGGGGAACCCCGTCTTGGTGAGGCCCCACTGGTCTTCGAACCTCGGGTCGTCGGGCGTGAATGTAACCTCGCGGATGTAGTTGTAGTCTGCTGCCTCGACCTGCGGCTCATCCTCGATGTTCTGAAGTTCCTGTTCAAGATCGCTTTCCCCCTCCGATGCTTGTGAGGGGATGGAGATCAGGCGCAGCTCCTCACCTGGCGGGTTTTCGAGTGTGCGTGCTCCGGCCTCGTTGACGACGGCCTCCTCTGCCTTCTCGGGGGTACCCTGTTCGTAGGCGACGAGCAGCTCTCCGGAGACGTACGGCGCACCCGTGGGATCGTGGGCGATCCCTGGTTGCTGGGTTGACTCTCCCCGGACTCCAGGCGCGAGCGCCAGGAGGAGGATGGCCCAGAGCGTGGTAACGACGAGTACGGAAGCCTGGCGGCGACCGCCGTATCGAGAATATACGCGAGAATCCACCTTGACCTACCTTCTCCTGAAGCGTCGGACCAAATGCAGGTACCTATCATAGTCGAAGTACTTGCCTGGACAGTAGTGGTCGGTACCAGGTACCCATTTGTGTTTGAGAACGTGCCTGCGATCCAGGGGAACGTTGTATCGTTTGCTCAGGTGCGCCGCGAGTTGTGCCGAGGCGCGATACATTGCGTCAGACCACGTTCTGCGGTGATCCGCATATCCCTCGTGTTCTATCCCGATGCTGTGTTTATTGTATTTCCAGTTGCCGGCGTGCCAGGCGATGTCTTCGTTGCGCACGCACTGGGCTACCTTGCCGTCCCTCCTCAAGACGTAGTGGGCGGAGACGTTGGCGCGGCGGTCCTGGAACCAGTTTATGGTGCCCGAGTAAGAGCCCTGCGCCACGTGGACGACGATCATGCCGATACCCTGAGAGTGCTCGCGGTTGGCGTTGGTGTAGTTGCCCGAGTAGGCCGGCCGCCAGACGGCCTTCCTGTAGTCGCGGGTGGCCGAAGTCGAGTAGACCTGCGGGACCTCGACGCCCTCCTGCGGTGCGAGATCAAGGTGCTCTCCGGTCGAGATCGTCGCCGAAGCCCCGCTCTTCAACACCTCGTAGACCTGCACGGCGTACAGGGGGCCTCCACCGTACTCGCCCACCGCTCCCTGCCAGCCGTTGAGGTCCGAAGGCCTGGCCTCTCCCTGCATGTCCGCAAGTACCGCGGCCCCGCCGCGGACGTTGGCGGCCCTGTCAGCCTTCAGCGTGTCTTCGGAGAGCCCCGTGAGCGAAGCGGCCTCGCCCAGGGTATCGGTCGAGGGATTCTGCATCAACTGCAGGATACCGTAGGCGCCACGCCCGGTGAGGTCTCCCGGCTCGTAGTCGCTGGCTGAAGGCGGCGGCATCTCCCACAACGTGTTGACGTATCCCATCGCCAGGAGTAGTTCGACCGGCACCCTGTATGTCTGCGCGGCCGACTCGAACTCGGCTCTCAAGGAGCCCGTCTCGGCGAGGGCTCGTCCCCCGTAAGCACCCCCGAGCAACACAGCGCCCGCGAGGCCCGCGCCGCCGAGTCTGAGGAACTCTCTGCGGTCCATCGCCATAAATCTGTCCTCAGAACACATATTTCCCCCTCGTGTTCTTATCTTCTCACGATCTTCACCGCGTCCGCGATAATGTAGCCCTTGCCCGAGCTCTTGCTCGACACCTCGACCCTGTACGAATCGGCGGCCCTGAGGGTATACGTACCAAGGCGTACCCATGTGCCGCCGTTCTTCCTCTGGTTGACGACCCTCTTCACCCATCCGTTCACGGTCTGGACCCTGAAGACCGTCCGGGCATTGTAGCCGGGGTCCGCGGGCCACCAGCCGTAGACGGCGTAGGAATCCCTCGCGGGTGTCGAGATCTTGTACGCCGCGTTGTGCGAGACAGATAGTGGCTTCTTCAGGACCCTTTGGCCGGCGCCGTAATTGGTGGCGGAATGATAGGTGCTTGAGATCCAACGGTCCGAGGCCCGGAAACGGCCCGACGTCGAGTTGTCCACGACCTGCGTGTAGTTGCCTCCTGATGAGTTCCGTGCGTAACCCCTGACGAGGTCCATGTACTTCTTCCAGTTCCAGTACCTGCCTGGGTCTGTGTGGCAGTTGACGCCGCCTCCCGCGCCGGGACAGCCGGGGACCTCGTTGTGCCCGATTATGTGATTGCGGTCGATGGGGATCCTGTACTTCCTGGCGAGGTAGGCGGAGAGCCTGGCCGAGGAACGATACATCGCGTCCGTGAACCAGGACGGGTTGTCTACGTATCCTTCGTGCTCGATGCCGATGCTGTGTTTGTTGGTCTCCCACCATCCTGCGTGCCAGGCGATGTCCTCCTCGTGGACCGACTGGCCGATGAAGCCGTCGGAAGATCGTACGGTGTAATGGGCTGAAGAACCTGTGTTGTTCGGGCTCGCAAACCAGTTTATGGTGCTCGACCACGAGCCCTGCGTCATGTGGATGACTATGGTGTTTATGTTGTAAGTGGCCTCGCGGTTGGAGTTGGTGTAGTTGCCGCCCCCATTGCCGTACCAGGTGGACCCGGAGTAATCCCCTGTAGCCTGCGTCGTGTAGGTCTGGGGCACATCCACGTTCTGCGGCGCGAGCTCAAGGTGCTCTCCGGTCGAGATCGTCGCCGAAGCCCCGCTTTTCAACACCTCGTAGACCTGATCAGCATATTGCACGCTGCCCCCGTACTCAGAGACGGTGTCGTACCAGCCGCCGAGGTCGGACGGCTTCTGTGAGCCCGCCAGATCCGCCAGGACAGCCGCCCCACCATCGATGTTCGAGGCGCGGTCCGACTTGAGCGTGTCTTCGGAGAGCCCTGTAAGGGAGGCGGCCTCGCCCAGGGTATTGGTCGATGGGTTCTTTACGAGGGCCATGACCCCGTAGTTGCCCTGGCCTTCAGGATCGTCAGCCTCGTAGTCGCTCGCGGATGGCGGTGGCATCTCCCAGCGGGTATTGACGTATCCCATCGCCAGGAGCAACTCCTCAGGGACGCCATACTCCTGTGAAGCATGGCCGGATTCCTCTGTGAGAGAAGTCTGCTGGGCAGTCGCTAGCTGGACTTCTGCGCCCGCGCTGGGTCCTACCGCTGCCATAATTGTGACCGATAGAACCGACAGCAAGACCAGTACTCTGTGACGCAAATTCCCCCCTCAGGGCAAGACGTCGTGTTGCAACGGTAATCATTATCGGGCAAGGGTTGAGAAAAGTTAAGGGTTCTATGACACACTTTTCGAAAGTTTTTCTGATGGAGGACGTGAAGATGGCCTCGGGCCGGAGATCCAACGGGACGATGCTTGAGAGCCTCAGGGCGCGTGCTCGGGGGCTGGGGCGGGCTCTGCGGCGTGCCGGGAAGCGGAACCGGACGCTCATCCGGATCTACGGCAGGCTCCTCGGTGAGCGCGAGCGGGCCTACCTGGAGTTGGGCAGGTTGAGATCCAGGCTCGCGGGAGAAAGCGTCAGGACCGGCGGCGTCGACCCTGGGAGGATGGTCTGGATCTTCGGCTCGGGGCGCTCGGGAAGCACCTGGTTGCGCAGCATGATGGGGGAGATCGGCGGCTACCGGGTCTGGGAGGAGCCGATGGTCGGGAGGCTCTTCGGTGAGTTCTACGCAAGGGCGCCCGAGGAGAACCTGCGCTCCGCGGACTTCGTGATGGGAGACCCGATCCGGAAGGGCTGGATAGAGTCAGTGAGGAACTTCGTCCTGGACGGGGCGAGGTACTCCAATCCCCGCCTCGGCGCGGAGGAATATCTGGTGATCAAAGAGCCCAACGGCTCCGTGGGGGCGCCGCTCCTGATGGAGGCCCTGCCTGAGAGCCGTATGATCCTGCTCGTTCGTGACCCTAGGGACGTGGTCGCCTCCGTCCTCGACGCCGCCAGAGAAGGGGGCTGGCTGTACGAGAGCAGGGAAGGCAGGACGGGCACGAGGCGCGGGAAGGTAGACAGGAGGCCGAACTCTTTCGTCAGGGAGAGGGCGAACGTGTACCGGCGGGGCGTGGAGAGCGCCAGACGGGCCTACGACGCCCACGGGGGACCGAAGGTGCTTGTCCGATACGAGGATCTCAGATCCGACACCATGAACGAGATGAGGCGCATCTACTCCACGCTAGGTGTTCCTGTTGATGAAGACGAGCTGAGGCGGGCTGTCGAGAAGCATTCGTGGGAGAACGTGCCTGAGGACGAGAAAGGCAGGGGCAAGTTCTACCGCAAGGGGAAGCCGGGCTCGTGGAGAGAGGACCTGACCCCTGAGCAGGCCAAGGTCATAGAGCGTGTGACTGCGTCCTTACTCAAGGAACTCTATCCGGAGAACGTGTGACCATTCTCGCCGGGCCCGTAGAGGTCGCGGATTACGGGCCCTGTTATGTCCTCGACCAGGGAGATCTGATCCTTGGATAGATCTCCCCTCCAGCTCCCCGGCTGCGCCTTTCTGTAGAACTTCCCTTTACCTTTGTCCGTGGAGGGTATCTGTTCCCAGCTGTGCTTTGCGACGGCGGCTTCGAGTTGCAGACGGTCGAAATCGATTCCAAGGGAATCGTACATGGCCGCGAG
>DASSJP010000368.1:0-6809 GCA_035691165.1 Rubrobacter sp. | reverse complement strand
GAGGGACGCAAGCAGCGCAAGAGAGACTTCAGGTCGCTCTGGATCCAACGCATCAACGCCGGCGCCCGCGAGCACGGCCTCTCCTATTCCAAGCTCGTCCACGGTCTGCGACTGGCCGAGATCGACCTCGACCGCAAGATTCTTGCCGACCTCGCCGTAACGGAGCCGGAGATCTTCGGCGCCATCGTGGCCCAGGCGAAGAACGCTCTCGACGGAAAACCGGTCGAGCGTCAGGTAAACGTGGAGCGGAGCAAAGAGCCTGAGCCGCCGAAACCGTCCTCGCGCAGCAAGCCCGCAGCACGGCCAGAGGCGCCTGCGGAGCCAGCGGGAGAGGATGACGTTTCTGAGGAGCCCACAGAGGTCGAAGCTACTGGGGCCGCCGAGCGAAGGGCCGAGGAACTGAACGTGGACCTCTCGTCCGTCGAAGGCACGGGCGCCGATGGACGCATCCTCGTCGAGGACGTGGAAGATGAGGCCGAGGACGAGGGCGTAGTGCACGCCACTGACGCGGCCGAGCGCAAGGCGGAGGAGCTCGAGGTGGACCTCTCGAACGTGGAGGGCACCGGCCAGAGTGGGCGCATCACCGTCGGCGACGTCGAGAAGGCCGCCAAGGGCGACGAGTAGCCGCAGGATGCCGGGTCAACCGGCGATCTCCGCGAAGCGGGCGGCTAAACTCAACGCGAAGAAGTACCGCGAGGCCGAACGCCTCTTCCTTGCCGAGGGGGCCGCTATTATCGAGGAAGCTCCGAGGCCGCCCGTACACGTCTTCGACGAGGATAGACAGTTGCGCCGCGTTTCGGCGCTCAAGACCCCGGTCGGGCCGGTCGGGGTCTTCCCTTTTCTGGACGTAACCTCCGAGCAGCTACTTTCCCAGACGGAGCGTGTCCTCTTGCTGCACGGCGTACAGGACCCCGGGAACGTGGGCACGGCGATCCGCTCGGCACACTCTTTTGACGCGGGTGTCGCCCTCTCCCGAGGTTCCGCCGATCTCTACAACCCAAAGACCGTAAGGGCTACGATGGGGTCCATATTCCATACTCCGGTGGCGCGGGAGATCGAGACGATCGAGTTTCTGGCGGAGGCGGGCAGTTCCGGTTTCGCGCTGCTTGCGGCAGTTCCTGAGGCGGGGGACACGCCACGGTCTCTGCCCGCGGGCAGGCTCGTGATCTGTATCGGCTCGGAGGGTTCGGGGCTTCCGGAAGAAGTCATCGATGCATGCGAGATGCGGGTCACCGTACCTTCGCTTGCGCCCTCTCTGAACGCTTCGGTGGCGGCCTCGATCTTGCTCTACGAGGCGTATTCTCGTGTGCTACCATAATCGCCCATTATGACGGTGAGCGATCGTATCGAACGACTGAAATCCGAGGCCCTCTCTGCCGTGGCGTCGAGCGATTCCACCGCTGCTCTCGAAGACATCAGGGTACGCTTCCTCGGGCGCTCCGCGGAGCTGACTCAGATAAAGAAGAGCATCGGCACTCTCTCGCCCGAAGAGCGTAAGGAGGTCGGCAGGTCGTCGAATCTCGCCTCGCGTGAGATAGAGGACGCGCTGGAGACTCAGAGAACCATTGTGGCCCTTGCTGAACAAGATGAGCAGCTGCGCGAAGAGGCCGTGGACGTCACGCTGCCAGGTATCCCGTTCCCGAAGGGCCACCTGCATCCATCCCAGAGGGTGATAGACGACGTCGTGGACTTCTTCGTCGGCCTCGGCTATCGCGTCGCCGAGGGGCCCGAGGTCGAGACCGACTACTACAACTTCACCGCCCTTGGTATTCCGCCCGGGCATCCGGCGCGCACGATGCAGGATACGTTCTTCGTCGACGATGGCCTGGTGTTGCGCACGCAGACCTCGCCGATGCAGATCAGGACGATGCTCGCGCAGGAGCCGCCGGTCTACGTCGTTTGCCCCGGCCGGACCTACAGACGCGACTCCGACCCCACGCATACGCCCATGTTCCACCAGATTGAAGGTCTCGCCGTGGACAGGGGCCTCACGCTCGGACACCTCAAGGGGACGCTCGCGGCGATGGCCAGGCACGTCTTCGGGGAGAACGTCAAGATCCGCCTCAGGCCAAGCTACTTTCAATTCACCGAGCCGAGCGTGGAACTGGACGTGAGCTGCTTTATCTGCGGCGGTACCGATCCTGGCTGCAAGGTCTGCAAGGGCGCCGGTTGGCTGGAGATGCTCGGGGCCGGAATGGTGGATCCCGGCGTACTCGAAGAGGTCGGCTACGACCCTGAGGAGTACACAGGCTACGCCTTCGGGATGGGCCCTGACAGGATGGCTATGGTCAAGTACGGCGTCCCTGACCTGCGCCTGTTCTTCGAGGGCGACCTCCGCTTCCTGCGTCAGTTTTAGAAGGGAATCACCTTGCGCGTTCCATTAAGCTGGCTCCACGATTACGTTGACTTCGACCTCTCCGTCGATGAGCTCGTTGACCTGTTCAGCCTCCGCAGCCAGGAGATCGACGGCGTCTACCGACTGGGCGTGATCGATGGCGAGGTCGTCGTTGGAGAGGTCGTTGAGTTCGGACCCCATCCCGATGCCGACCGCCTCTTCGTCGCCAACGTGGATCTCGGCGGCAGAGAGGTACAGATCGTGGCCGGCGCCCCGAACCCTTACCCCGGCGCCCGCGTGCCCGTTGTGCTGCCGGGTAGCATGATGTCGGATGGAACCAGGCTCAGGAAGGCGAAGCTACGCGGCCTCGAGTCATACGGCATGATGATGAGCGAACGCGAGCTCGGCATCTCCGCCGACCACGGGGGGATCCTGCTGCTCGACGAGGCTTACGAAGTCGGGCGTCCGGTCGCAGATTACTTCCCTGTAGGGGAGACAATCGTCGACATCGACGTCACCCCGAACAGGCCCGACCTTTGGGGCATGATCGGGGTTGCGAGAGAGCTCGCCGCCATCCTCAAGACCGACTACAGAGTCCCCGAACCATATTTCGAAACCGGAGGCAAGCCGACGAGCGACTTCGGGCTCAGGGTCGAGGCGGAAGACCTGTGTCCGCGCTACGACCTGCGGCGCGTCTCGGACCTTGAGCCTGGACAGAAGGCACCGCTGTGGATGCGGCGCAGGATCTTCGCCGCCGGCATGCGGCCCATCAACGCAGTCGTGGACGCGACGAACTACGTGATGCTCGAGACGGCCCAGCCTATCCACGCCTTCGACGCGGCCAGGGTACGTGGAGGGATCGTCGTCCGCCGTGCCAGGCCGGGCGAGGAGATCACCCTGCTCGACGGATCGAGCAGGTCGCTTGATGAAGACATGCTCGTCATCGCCGACGAGGAGCGGGGGCTCGTAATCGCTGGTGTTATGGGCGCCGAGGACGCCGAGGTGGGGGATGAGACTACAGACACCCTGATCGAGGTCGCCACCTTCGAAGGGCGCAACATCCTCCAGACGTCGCAGAAGCTTGGCCTCCGTACCGACGCCTCGGGCCGCTTCGAGCGTGGCCTCGACCCGAACATGGTGGACTACGCGATGGACAGGGTGACAGCCCTGCTCACGCGAGTTGCGGGGGGACGGGCCGCTGACGATACCATCAGCCATTACCCCGATCCCGTGGAGCCCTGGCGCGTGCCGCTGCGGCTGGAGCGGGCCGAGCTCTTGCTCGGTATTCCCGTTGAGCCGGATGAGGCCGCCGAACGTCTGGAGGCGCTTGGCTGTGAGGTCGAGCGGGAAGACGGGCGGTTGACGGCGACCGTGCCGACGTTCCGCCGGGACCTTCGCCGCGAGGCCGACCTCGTCGAGGAGGTCGGGAGGTTGATCGGGCTCGACAGGGTGCCCGAGACGCTCCCCGCAGTTCCGCAGCAAGGGGGACTTACGGAGGAGCAGCGCCGTGCGCGCTTGCTCAGGCGTCTGCTCGCGGACGTCGGCCTCTCGGAGGCCATCACCTACCCGTTCGGCCCCGAGCGCTGGACGGAGGACCTGGGCCTGGACGGTGGGGCGGTCCGGCTAAAGAACCCGCTCAGCGCAGAGGGCAGCTATCTGCGGACAAGCATCCTGCCTGGGTTGCTCGACGCAGTGGCCCGCAACAGGGCCTTCGGGGCGAGGGGTGGGGCGCTGTTCGAGCTGGGGCACGTGTATCATGCAGATCCTCCGCCCGGCGACCTGAGGGATGCCCCCCTCAAGTTTCGCATGACGGGAGGGATAGATCAGGAGCGAGTTGCTGCGATTGGGGCTATCGAGCAACCTGGCGACCGGGATTCTACATCCACCCTCATGGGCGTGCGTGAGGAGAACAGGATCGGGGTCGTGCTAGCAGGCACCGTCCGGCCCGCCGGCTGGAACGTGCCCGAGGTCAGAGCAGGCTTCTTCGAGGCCAAGGGCCTGGTCGAGCGGCTTGTGCCTGAGGCTTCCTTCGTTCCTGCCGAGCGACCGTATCTGCATCCAGGTCGCTCCGCGTCGGTGCGTGTGGATGACACAGAGGCAGGCTGGGTCGGGGAGTTGCATCCCGAGGTCGCGGAGAGGTTCGATCTGGGCGGCTGGCCCGTCGCCGCACTTGAGTTGGATCCCACCCTATGCGAACCCGACCCTGAGCCCCGGTTCGAACCGTTCGTCAACGTGCCAGCCGTCGCCAGGGACCTGGCCATCCTCGTTGAGGAGCGAATACCTGTCGGCGACATGTTACGCTCGATCCAGGATCTGCGGAGCCCTGTGCTCACCGAGGTACGCGTCTTTGATGTGTACGCGGGAAACCCGGTCCCAGCGGGACACAAGAGCGTGGCGTTCGGCTTCGTCTTCCAGGGTGAAAGGACACTTACCGACGAAGAAGTTGACGAGGAGGTCGGACGCATCGTCGGCAGGCTCGAAGACGGGTTCGACGCCCGCGTCAGGAGCTAGATTCTCCTGCCTCCCACTCGGTCTTCAGGATGCTCATGAGGATCGCGTCGTGGAAGCCGTCGCTTCGCTTTATTGCGCGGCGAAGGCGTCCCTCTGCTACGAAGCCTAGCTTCTCGTAGGTCGCGATGGCCTCCTCGTTGAAGTCGAAGACGCTCAGCCCGATGCGGTTCAGCCCCAGCGTCTCGAAAGCGTAGCGCAAGAGCCGGTCGATGGCCTCGGTCCCGTACCCATGGTGCCGGTCGTCAGGATACCCAACGATCACGGACAGCTCCGCCGACTCGTTCGCCTTGCTCAAGTTCATGAGGCTGATCACCCCGATAGGCTCGACCTCGCCTCTGAGGTGGATTGCGAAGGAGTCGTCGGTGGTCGAGAGTTCCCTGTCCTCGAACAACCTCTCGACCGCCGAACGGCTCAACGGCGATGGTGCCCAGCTCGTCAGGTGCCAGATCTCCGGGTCCCCGTACCACTCGGCGTAAAGCCTGTAGCTCGCGCGGGCGTGGCGCCGCAGCTCGATCCTCTCGCCGTCGAGCGTTATGCCTCTTCTTTGAAGCCGCACGCCATCGAATATACCGGGTTCGGCAACGATTCGCTATGTCGTAACTCTTCCGAGATCTGGTATGCAACCTTCATACGCGCCTTATTCCACGTAAGGATAGTCAGAAACGCGTGCAGCTCCGGGACGCAGTGTGGCAACGGGGACAGGCGGGCCCAAAGCGTGTTTCAGAGAGGTTCGCTACCTGCAAGCAACTTCCTCGTAACGACAAAAATCCCTCAATTGGGGGATGCGCAGGGTCCTCTATGCCAGATAGAGTGTCCTATTGCAGAGAGCGGACCGGGCACGGAGTCCGGTGAACAGGTTGAGGAAATGCGTCGGGACCCATGAGGGGACTTGTGAGGAAACTGGTAGTCCTATTAGTACTGGTGGGGCTCTTCAGCTACCTGGTGCTTCCGGGCTTGATCGAAAACCAGATCGCGGACCGGTTGCAGATTGTTTTCGGGTCAGCGACCAGGCCGGACGTGGAGATTTCCTCGAACTTCCCGCCGGAATTGCTCATGGGCCGCATCGACCGTATCCAGGTGAGTGTTGAGCAGGGGAGCCTGCAGGGCGTCGCCCTCTACAACACCAGGATGGACCTGAAAGGCGTTAACGTCTCGGTGCCCAGCCTCCTTCAGGGAAGTCCCATAATCGAGAGTGAGAGTTGCTCTTTGAGTGTCGAAGTTCCCGCTGTCCTGATCGACCAGAACGAGGTGTGCCTCAACTATCTGGGACTGGGCTCCGTCTTGTGAGCCGGTCCGGCTGAGTGAGCAGGTCGTCCAGGAAGTCTGCATCAACGATCCCGTGCCGTCCTCGACGCTGGTGAGGACTACTGACGGGTCGCTCGAAGTGAGCGGGGATGTTATAAGTGTTTGTGAGATGGAGATACTAGCGAGATGAAGGTCATAGCCGACCGCATCGTCACCCTGGGATTCGGAAAATACGTGAGGGCGGACAAGATCGTAGCCCTCGTCCCGATTGAGGAGGATCGCGGAAGCGGCAGGCGCACGCTCGTGTACGTGGACGGAATGCCCGAACCGCTGGTGGCGGGCCGCACGGAAGGTACCATCCTCAGAGACATGGTAGGCGCCGAGAGCGGGGCAGCCGAGCTCCTGCGCGAGTTGCAGCTCCAGATCGGCCAGGTCCGTCCGCTGCTGAAGTCCTCGATCCGCTCCGAAGCCGGGCTCGACCTCGACGAGCTCTCCCGCCGCATCACGGACCTCACCGGAGAGCAATCATCTCCGCAGATGTTCTGAAGTCCGATTTCTACGACAGAGATCCCAGGCATGTCGCGGTCGAGCTACTTGGCTGTATCCTCTCCCACGAAACCCAGGAAGGTCGCGCATCCGGCGTGATCGTCGAGACCGAAGCCTACCGTCCTGAGGACCCTGCATGCCACGCGTACAACGGACCCACGATGCGCAACCG
>DASSJP010000367.1:0-4531 GCA_035691165.1 Rubrobacter sp. | reverse complement strand
GGAAATAGAGATCCAGCCCCGTTTTATCGCCAGAATCACTGCTTGCACGCGGTCCGAGACCCCGAGCTTCTCGATAATGTGGTGCACGTGATTCTTGACGGTGCTAATGCTGATAAATAGACCTCTGGCGATCTGCTGGTTGCTTTGCCCTCGCGCCATCAGCCCGAGGACCTCAAGCTCCCTTGGTGAAAGCGCCGTGGGAAGGGTCGGTAACTTACCACCCTCCTTCTTGTGTTCCTTTTCTTCGATCAGGCGTACAATCAGTTGCATGGCGACTTCCTGGTTCAACGGAAACTCGCCTTTCAGGACTTTCCTGATCGCCCCGGCCAGCTGTTGAGGGCTCACTAATTTGAGGACGTAACCCGAGGCCCCCGCCTTTATCGCCTCCAACAGGTAGTCGGGCTCCTCAAACGCGGTTAGCACCAGCACGATGGTGGTGGGTGATTCTCGTTTGATCTCGCGTGTTGCCTCAATCCCATCCATCCTGGGCATCCACAAGTCCATCAAGACCAACTCGGGTCGCTCGCGGCGACAAAGCTCTACGGTCTCACGACCGTCAGATGCCTCTCCCACAACCTCCAGATCCGACCAACCCTGCACCATCTCTCTGATCGCAATTCTGAAAAGGGGATGATCGTCGGCTATCACGAGCCTCGAAGGCCGGGAGTGCCCGCTTTGTCCGGCGCTGTCCACACTTGCGCCCCTTCTTATGTGCCCCCCATTGCGGGAAAGCACAGCCTCGTCTCCCGTAGCACTCACGCCGATCCACGCTTCTTGAAACCTCATGCTCTTCCGTTCTGCCCGCCTGGAGACCGGCAACGACAGCGGCGCGCGTAGCAAATACGAGTACTAAGACCCCCGCCAACGCCATCAGGACACCCCGCCTTCCTGACGCTCCTTCTCTCCCTGCGATGCCTTCCTCTCGCTTTCCCTGATCGTAATTGAGCCAGAGAAACCCGAGAGTGTCTGTGTCTTTCGATACTTTGTGTCAAAAGCTACACATCGGGCGACTGATGTAGCGTATGAAAGCTCTGTTTCCGAGCCTGTCAGGTCGAGCAGTTCCCGCTACTTCCGGCCCGGTGTGCGGCATGAAGGCTCAGGAATATCACTTATCAAGTCGGCCTGTTGCGCTCCGACGTTTGATCCACGCCCGGCGCGTCGGACATCTCTCAGGCCCTGTCCATCAGGGTCTTGTATACCTGGTGCAGATGATCCGAGACAGTGACCACGGCAAATACGCCGGCCACGAGGCGGGTGATGCGCGGCACGAGCACCAGGCCGTATGTAAAGAAAGAGGCAATCCACACGCTGAGGCAGAACTTGCAGGTCAGGAGCTCACCCACGGACTTTCGCAGGCCTTCGCCCCTTGGCTTTTCGTCGATCTTCTTGGGGCTCTCCTTCTCACGTAGCTCTGTGAAAGGGGCGCGCAGGGGGCTCGTGATCGCATCCTGCGAGCCCACCAGGCTCACCTTGTGTGTCGCCATCCCGAGCAGCGCGATGTCCCTGGCGTCCACCCGTTCCGGTATGGGCCTGCCCGTAACCCTGGCTACCAGGAGGAAAACGGCGAAGACGAGGGTGAAAATCCCGGCCAGCACACCGTAAGACAATAGCGGTATGTCTTCGCCTTTCTTGTATTCCTCGAAGATCTCCTCGGACGGCTTGCCGTCGCTCATGCTCGCTCCTCGTGTAACTATGCCTATCCGTTCGCGCTCTCGGTGGATATCCCCCTCGCATCACCGTGCCTAAACATCCGCGACGGACTCACGGAGCGGTGCTGACCTTCCAGTTCACCCTACCCTCCGTGGGATCTTCCCTCAACGCGAAACCGCCGGCCCCGCGCGCGAGTCGCAGGACGCGCAACTCGCCGTCCTCTGGATTGCAGAAGTAACCCCCGGCGGTATCTCCGGTAGCGAAGACCCTGAGCTCTATCTCACCCCAGTCGATACGGTCAGTACTCTGGGCGAGCCCTGCGCGCGGGATCGCTGCGCCGTCCCTGACGAGCATTACGACCGGCACCTCCCCGGCGAACAGGTGGTGCCAGCGTGCACCCTCGTAAGCCTCCCCGCTCTGGTAGTCGGTCCAGAGCCCAGGCGGCAGGTAGACGTCGCGGCTTCGCGCCTCCTCCAGTAGGGGCGCGACGAGGATGTCCAGGCCGAAGAGATACTCGTCTTCAACGAGCCATGAGGTCCTGTCCTCAGGGTACTCGAAGAACAGGGTACGCAGCATCGGATGGCCGTTCTGTGCGGCGAGTCTCGCCTGGGCGTATACGTAAGGCATCAGGCAGTATCTCATCTCCACGGTTCGCCTGAAGTCGTCTGTGAACTCCTCGCCGTACTCCCACGGCTCCGTGGGGGGTCTTCCGTGGCATCTGCTGTGCGAGGTGAGCACGCCGAAGGCCAGCCAGCGCCGGTAGAGATCCTCCGGCGTCGCGTACGGGAAGCCCCCGATAAAGTGACTCCAGAACGAGAACCCGCACAGTCCCAAAGAGAGCCCGCCCCTCAGCGTCCCGAGCATCCCGCCGTCCGAGTTCTCGGCGTCCCCTCCCCAGTGCAACGGATAACGCTGGCTGCCCGCCCAGGCGCTGCGCGCGAAGGTGGCGCCGTTGCCCGTGACCTCTTCGGTCGCCTCCGCGACCGCCCTGTTGTAGCGCAGGGGGTACAGATTGTGCTCGTGGAAGCCTCCCTTCTTCGAGGCGTACGTGCCTGAGAGGGGCGCTGCTTCTCCGAAGTCAGCCGTGAAGATGCCGACGCCCATCTCCAGCAGCCTGGCCAGCTTCTCGCGGTACCAGCGCTCGGCCTCGGGCTTGCTCAGGTCGATGATCGCGTCGTCCACCGGAGGTTCGCCGCTCGCGGTCAGGACGATGAGATCCTTCTCTATTGCCTCACGGTGCAGCTTGTTCCTGGGATTGAAATAGGGGAGTTGCCACAGGCTGATTCGGAAGCCTTCCTCCTGGAGGTCGGCGAGCATCTTTCGTGGGTCCTCGAAGCGGGAGTGGGAGAACTCGAAGTCGCAGCGATGAGGAACCTCGGACCAGCCTGTGTCAAGGTGGATCACATCCGACGGGATATGGTTCTCGCGCAGCTTTTTCGCCACTTCCCTAACCTCTTCTTCGGAAGAGTAGGTCTGGCGGCCCATCCATAGTCCGAAGGTCCACAAGGGGGGCACCGTGGCGCGCCCGGTGAGAGCAGTGTACTCGGAGAGGATCTCCTTCGGGGAGCCGAAAAAGAAGAACAGGTCGAGCTCGTCGTCGCCGAGGTAGATCACCGCCGCCCCGTCGTGGGAGTTGCCGAGGTCGAGGGTGAGCGGCGCGCTGGTGTGAACGAACATTCCGTATCCACGGTCGCTCATGAAGAAAGGAACGGGCTTGTACATGTTGGGCGTCTGGGCGCTGTAGGCGTCGTAGGTCCAGAGGACCAGCTTCTGGCCGCGCTTGTCCAGTCGGGTAAAGGACTCCCCGCAGCCGAAGAGCTTCTCCCCTGGAGAGAGCCCGAAGCTGGCCGCGATGTGCCTGTGAAACGTGGCGGTGTTGCGGACGAACGAGAAGGGTGTGGGTTTGGCGTTTACAACGCCGCTCGTGTCGGAGAGGTGGTGGCTGCTGGTCAGGAGTTTGCCCGCCTCGTCCCTGAACTCGAAGTGCAGCGGGTCTTTTCCGACGACGACGGAACCGGACGGGCCGCTGTAGGTTACGAAACTACCCTCGTCGCTCACCTCCCAGGAGGCATCGTCAGGAGGTTCGCCGACGAGCATGAGCGTCGGTTCCCCGCGGCACCCTTCGGGGCGTGCGGCCAGCCGCAGGCGCACCGTGCGGGGAGTCACGAAAGTGAGGTCGAACGGGAGCAAGCGGTCGTCCTCGTACTCTCCCGGCGGCAGGTCTTCCCAGACCTTGTAGTCCTCGAGCTGGAGGGTGATCTGATGGTATGAGACGCGCTGCTTGAGCGCGAGGCTCTTCCAGCAGATCTTGCCGGAAGCGTTATCAGGGTCGAACTCCTCGATCCTGTCTCCTAGAAAGAAGTGGTTCTCCTGCCTGGAGAACTCCTCGCTAATATCCACTGGCTCGTTCTGAAAGACAATCCCGAACTCTCCCACATGTTCCTCCCCTCGAGAACTCTCCGTCCAATCCCTATTATCCGCGCTCTCGAAACCGGGCGCTGGAAACCCGCAGGATACGCCCTTTCCAGTTTGACGCGAGAACGCAACGGGAAAAGGTGCGAAACCCAGCGACCGGAACAGAGAGGGAGATCAGAATGACAGAAGACCAGCACAGGCAACAGGACCCGACACAACAGTATCCGCAGCCCGAATACCCCGAGCAGACGCAGATGGATCAGCACCCGGGCCTGGAGCAGGAGATGCAGCCCGAGCCTGACTACGGCGTCGAGACCTACCGCGGAAGCGGCAAGCTCGAAGGCAAGAAGGCCGTCATAACCGGCGGCGACTCCGGTATCGGGCGGGCCGTCGCGCTCGCCTTCGCCCGCGAGGGTGCTGACGTCGTGATCTCCTACCTCGAAGCCGAGGAGGCCGACGCTGAAGA
>DASSJP010000366.1:0-4668 GCA_035691165.1 Rubrobacter sp. | reverse complement strand
CCCAGCCGCACGACGCAGAGGCCGAGATCCCTCCCTCCGAAAAGGTCAGTTCGGCCACCAAACAGCCCGACGTTCCCGTGGCCTCAGACAAGATCGACAGGGCCATCGAGCGGCAGCACAAGGAAGCGGTCAGGAAAGAATCCCGGGAAGAAGTCGCGCACAAACACGTGGTTAGGGAGCCCGTTCCCCGCGGGCCCGAGAACAAGATGCTGTGGATGACGATCCCCAAGATGGCCCAGATACACAACGACACGGTGCCCTACAGCGAGAGCGACGACAAAGACGCGTTCCACGACCACGCCGCCGTTCACCTGCGCGGGACCGGCAGCCCATGGGACAGGCACGCCAACGTCTACATCGCTGGCCACAGGCTCGGCTTCCCGGGGACCAACAGCTGGCTCGCCTTCTGGGACCTCAACGTGTTGCACAAGGGAGACATGATCTACCTGAGGGACGCCGCCGGCGACCGCTACGCCTACAAGGTGTTCAGGAAGTTCATCGTGGGGCCTGACCAGGTGTCGGTGACGAGGCCATTAGCGGGCAGGAACATCGTGTCGCTCCAGACATGTACCCTGCCGGATTACTCGGACCGCTTGATAGTCCAGGCCGAGAAGGTCACGAAGCAGTAGTGCCCGCTGCACTAGAGGGGGGGAGGTAGAGGTTGCTACGGTTGCCGGTGCCCAAGCAGAAGCAGGCCAATCCCGCCAAAAAGCGCGTGGAGACGCCGCCGATGACCAAGGGCAACATGCAGGTGCGGGTCGTCTCTCTGGCAGTTCTGATCGCGGCGGTCTTCCTGATCCTGGGCGCCAGGCTATGGTACCTGCAGGTCCTCACGGGCCAGGACTACACCCTCGCCGCGAGGGCCACGCAGCATACCAACATCAAGATCCCCGCCCAGCGCGGTGTGATCTACGACCGCGACGGCAAGATCCTGGCGAACAACGTCCCCGGACTGAACGTAACCGTCATCCCAGACGAGATCTCAAGGGACAAGGTGAAGGAGCTTGCGAAGGTCGTCGGTGCCGACAGCGAATCGGTACTGGCCCGCTACGACGCGGCGTTCGACACTGGTAGCCGGTACAGCCCGATACTCGTGAAGGAGAACGCCGGGCGCGACGCGGTGACGTACGTGAGCGAGCGCACCTCGGAGTTCAAGGGCGTCGCGGTGAACGACGACTGGGTCCGCAGCTATCCCGAGGGTAGGCTGGCCGCCCACATCCTCGGATACACGGGGGCCGTTACGCAGGAAGAGCTGAAACTAGACACCTTCAAGGGACTGGACCCCGACGCCGTCGTCGGCAAGAGCGGGGTCGAGTACTCCTACGAGGAGGTGCTGCGCGGTAAAGCCGGTCGGCGGACGTACAACGTGGACGCCCTGGGGCGCATAGTTCCGGAGGGGAGCAGGGTCGACTCCATGGGCCAGTTCGTGGACAAGAACGGGAACCCCGTAAAGGTGAGCGCGAGCCAGGAACTCCCCGACCACGTCGAGGAGCCCGTGCCAGGCAAGAACCTGCAACTCACCGTTGACCTCGATGTCCAGAAGCTCGCCGAGGACGAGCTCGACGCGGCGATCGCACGCACGCGGGAGGCGGGTTACGAGGGAAGGGGCGGCGCCGTTGTTGCGATGGACCCGCGTAACGGTGAGATCCTGGCCCTCGCCAGCCGCCCCGACTTCGACCCGCAACTGTTCGTAGGTGGTATCTCAGGGGAAGGTGAGCTGAGAACCTATCAGCAAATGACCTCCGACGCGGGCAACTACCCGTTCACCGACAGGGCGATTACAGGTGGCCAGCCTGCGGCCTCGACCTTCAAGACGTTCACGGGCCTCGCCGGCCTCGCTTCGGGTGTGATCGACAGGTACACGACCTACACTGATACGGGGGATTGCTGGCACCCCACTGGAGTGACCGTCAGCCCCTGCTACCAGAGCTGGCGGGAGAACAGCCCAAATGCGGCATACCTGGGAACCCACGGCACCCAGAACTACGCCGAGGCCCTCAAAGACTCCAACGATAAGTTCTTCTACCAGGTGGCCGATTGGATCTGGAACAACACCTACGACAAGGACTGGCTGCCTCACTTCTACGAGAGGTTCGGATTCGGCTCGCTGACCGGCATAGACCTGGCCGGCGAAACCTCCGGGCGCGTCCCAACGGAAGCGGGAGAGAAGGAACTGGCCAAAGCACTCGGCACCCCGGAAGAGGCTTACTGGAGCGTCGGAGACTGGGTAAACCTGGCCATCGGCCAGGGAGACCTGCTCATCTCCCCGATTCAGCTCGCAACCGCTTACTCCGCCGTCGAGAACGGTGGCACGCTCGTCACGCCGCACGTGGGGCACGAGATCCAGAACCAGGATGGCAGCGTCGTCGAGAAGATCTCCCCCAAGCCCGAAGGCAACGTAGGCTTGCCTCAGGATTATCTGGAGAACGCCAGAGAGGGTTTGAGGGGTGTGCCCGAACACGACGGGACGGCGGGGCCTGCGTTCGTGGGATCTACGCTGCCCACGCTTGGTAAGAGCGGCACAGGCGAACTGCCCTCCGGCAAAGACTTCGTAAACTGGTACGTGGGTTGGGCCGAGAACGAAGAATCCGACCCCCTGGTCGTCGTCGTGATGATCGAAGGTGGAGGGGCTTTCCAGACGGGTAGCGAGATGACCGCAGCCCCCGCCGTACGTCACATTCTGGAGTCCTACTACGGCGTCGAACAGTCGCCCAAGGACCCGAACCCGACCGACGCGCAGCCCATCGGAGAGACGGACGAAACCTCCGGCGCACCTTCGGAGTAGGGTACATGTCTACCCTGATCCTCGCCTCCTTGCCTAGCCCACCGTCCCCGGTAATGTACGAGGTCGGGCCTTTGGCACTCCGCTACTACGGACTGTGCATAGCGCTCGGCATCATCGTTGCGACATGGCTTACGGGGAGGGAGCTGGAACGGAAGGGCTACGACGCCACCCTGGCCCTCGACTCGCTGTTCTTCATCGTGCCCCTGGGTTTCGTGGGCGCAAGGGCGTACCACGTCATCACAGACTACGAGCTCTATGCGAACGACCCCTTCCCCGGCGTGTTCGCGGTCTGGAACGGGGGACTTGGGATCTACGGCGGCGTCGTCGGCGGGTTTATAGGGCTTTTGATCTTTGCAAGGATCAGGGACATTAGCCCGTGGGCGTTCGCGGACGCGGTCGCGCCAGGGTTGGTTCTCGCCCAGGCGATCGGACGCTGGGGCAATTACTTCAACCAGGAGCTTTTCGGGCGGCCTTCAGACCTGCCGTGGGCCATTCGTATAGCGCCTGAAAACCGTCCCGTCGAGTATTCCGACGCCACGACTTTTCACCCGACTTTCCTCTACGAGTCGATCTGGGACGTGGTCGTCTGCCTGATCCTGCTCTATGTGGCCCGCCGCTTCGCCGACCGTCTGAAGAACGGCGACATCTTCGTGCTATACGTGAGCCTCTACTCCTTCGGACGCTTCTTCGTCGAGACCCTGCGCATCGATCCGGCGTTTCTTATCGGCGGCACGATTCGTGGGAACCTCTTCGTGAGCAGCGTCCTGGCACTGGGCTTCGCCATGATCCTGCTCCTGAGGCATTCGGGATCCCGGCGTAAACGTCCAGACTCCAGCTGAAGGGACTATTTGTGCTCGGGTTTTCGCTTTTCGTACATGGAGTTGACCCTCGAGTACCATGCGAGCACCTGTAGTCGTTTGTTCTTTAGTTCCTGTGCGCTCTTCAGGCCAGCGATGTTGTGCTGCTCGAACGGATCGTAGGCCACGTTGTAGACCTCGTCAGGCTGGTTCCCGAAGAAGTAGATGTACTTCTCGCTCCCCTGAATGCTTGCCAGGCACCTGTAGTCATCGAAGCAACTGAAGAACAGGGTACGGTCTTCGTCCGGCGGGGCGAGGAGGGACCTCCCCGGGTAATCGCCTCCCGTGACTTTGTAGCCGAGCAGATCGAACAGAGTGGGGAGGATGTCTACCTGGTCCGTTAGCGTCTCGACGTGCTTCCCGTCCTGGAAGCGTCCCGGCTCGTGGATGATGAGAGGTATCTTGAGTCCCTCCTGGTAGATGGTGTTGTCGTGCTGTTTGAGGTCGTGTTCCCCGAAGCCTTCCCCGTGGTCGCCGTAGATCACGAAGATAGTGTTGTCGTAGAGCCCAAGCGCCTTGTACTGGTCTATGACGTTCTTTACGAAGAAGTCGAGGTAACGGACCTCGTTCTGGTAGTGGTCTAGCGCGGGGTCGTTCGAATAATGCTTGAGCCCGTAACGGTCGATCGGGCGATAATCGTGGTGCCCGGTCACCCCCAGGTACGTCGCAAGAAAGGGCTTGTCCTTGTGTTGCTCCAGCCACTCCCTGCTGGGCTGGAGCATGATGTCGTCCTCGTAGCCGAAGTAGTTGGATTTCTGGAAGCCTTCTTTGTCCATCGTCTCGACGGGCTGGAAGTCGTCGTAACCGAAGTTCTTGACAAGGTCCCTGCGGTCCTCGAAGTCCTCCGTCGCCGAGGAGAACCATACGGAGTTGTACCCCTGCTCCTTCAGTAGCTCGGGCAGGCATCGGGCAGGGATGCCGCCGGGCTCGGCCTCGGTGATTTCGCGGTCCAGGTGTGGATCTATGCCGCAGTTCACGGCGGTTATGGCTTTCGATGTGTGGGGCACGATCGTGTAGGCTCGGTCT
>DASSJP010000365.1:0-10694 GCA_035691165.1 Rubrobacter sp. | reverse complement strand
CGGGCGACGTGGCTGAAAGCGAGGGTACCGGCCCGAAGCGTGCTGAAAGGCTGACCAGCTAGAAATCTTCGCCCGTGGTGACGTTCATGTATGCGACGTCTACCAGGGGAACGCCGGTTGTGAGGGCCTGGTCTACGCACTTGGTGAGGACCTCGGCGGCGACGCCGGAGTCGGGGAAGTGGCCGTCGAGGAGTCGGGCGGCGCGTGCTATCTCGTAGAAGGAGAAGCGACGGCGCTCGCCGGTCAGCCTGTAGACTGCCTCGAGCACCTCGAAGCGGAGCGAGATCAACTGCTCCAGCCTCCAGCGGATCTCGTCTACGGTGAGGTTCATGGTCTGGTAGAGGCGGGCGATCTCGGCGACCTGGACGAGGCTGTGGGGGCGTTTGCCGAGGCGACCGACGGAGTTCTCGTCGAGGTAGCGCCGCGCCGTGATGCGGGCCAGCGCAAGCCGCCCTTCCGAACTGTCGTAGCCGGCCAGGGCTCGCAGCTCCCGCGGGCCGCGGAAAGAGCCGGCCCTGATCTCCTCTGATCCAACGAAGGTACGGGGGGTATGGCCTCCCGCGTAGTAGGAGATCTGGCGCGCCATCCTCCCCGCCTCGGGTGAGTCGATCTCGCTCCGGATCTCGACCCACCTGCGCACGGTCCCCGAGTACAACCGCTCCAGGGCGCGCCACGTCGCATCCCCACGCAGGTCCACTTCACCGGGTCTCTCCGTCACGACGGAGACCAGCACACCAGGCAACGCGTCGCGGTAAGCCTCTCTCACGGCGGCGAGCAGATCCTCGAACTCCTCGTCCACGGCCCCAGACAGGTACCTGCGCCGTTCGGCAGGGAGCACGTACATGAGGCGGCTCTTGATCCTGCGCTCCTTGCCCTCGGCCGCCTTGAGCCTGTCTATGGCGTCGTAGAGCTCCCGCCGCCGACGGTAGACGAGCGCGGTAAGCTCCTCCACCTCGGGGTCTGTCGCCGAGCCCTCGGTCCATGCCTCGTCCCGGGCCGAGCACGCCGCCTCGTGGGCGTTCTCGGCCCGGACTACGGCCCGCTGCTCTCTCTCTCGCTCCGCCTGGGCCTCGCCCAGCTCCCGCTCGAGGGTCTCTATCGTCGAGGACATCCGAATATCCTGTTCCTACGAAACGCACGCTCTTGCAGGTATTCTACAGCACCCCATCCAGCCACGGGACCCGCCGATCAGACCTCACCTGCCAGAGGTCAGCACATCCGAATGACCTCCTTCCCCCAGTTGCGCGATCTTCCCGCAACGTGTACATTTCTACTAGTTATCCAAAGTGCGATGGGAGAGGAGATTCACGTGGATTTCAACACGGGATCTGGTGGAGGAGCTGGGACGGGCGGGTCCTCCCAGGGACCTGGCGGGCCGCCGCCACGGGTATCTGGCGGTGCTTCCGGCGGGGAGTTTAACTATCAGGACCCGGTACAGAGTTTCATCAACACCGTCAGGAACGTGGTAACGGCACCCGTCGCGTTCTTCCGCAGCATTCCCCGTCAGGGAAACCTGCTGAACCCCGTGATCTTCGCGATAATCTGTTACGAGGTCTCGGCGATCCTCGGTGGCCTGCTCAGCCTGACGGGACTGTATAGTAGCCAGGGGTTCGGCTCCTTCCTGGTCTCCATAATTCTCGCCCCGATCTTCGCCGCCATCGGACTGTTCATCGGGGCAGGCATACTGCACCTGCTCGTGATGCTGATCATAGGCTCGGGCAACGCGGGTTTCGAGAGTACCCTCAGGGTGAGCGCATATTCTTCCGTGACCTCTCTTGTTAGCTGGATACCGATAATCGGCTGGATAGCCAGCCTTTACGGCATCTATCTGGCGATCGTGGGAATGAGAGAGGTTCATAGCACCACAACGGGCAAGGCTGCGCTCGTAGTCTTGATACCCGCCGCCGTGGTGTTGATCCTCGTCGTAATTCTGATCTTCGCGGTGGGCGCCCTCTTCTACTTCGGCACCCAGCAGTAGCCTGGGCTAACCTCCTGCGAAAACCTCTGGCGACGCCGGAATCGGGGTTCGCTGCCCACGTGGCTGGCCGCTATACTATCCGCGGTCTATAGCGAAGGGGGCTTGCGCGTGGCGCAGACAGTAACTCTCATACCTGGCGACGGGATAGGGCCGGATCTCACGGACTCCGTGAAGGAGGTCATCGGCGCGCTTGACGTGGATATCGAGTGGGAGATCGCCGAAGCGGGCGAGACGGTGATGGACAGGGAAGGTACGCCGCTACCCGAGTCCGTGCTCGAATCCATCAGGCGCAACAAGGTGGCCTTGAAGGGGCCGCTCACCACGCCGGTCGGGACGGGGTTCAGGTCCGTCAACGTGGCGTTGCGGAAGGAGCTGGATCTCTACGGGAACATCAGGCCGAGCCTCAGCCTTCCAGGCATCGAGACGCCGTACAAGAACATCGACCTCATCATCTACCGCGAGAACACCGAGGACCTGTACGCCGGCGTGGAGCACACCGTCGGCAAGCATGCGGCCGAGTCCATCAAGATCATCACCCGCGAGGGGACGGAGCGGATCTGCCGGATGGCCTTCGAGCGCTCGAAGGAACAGGGCCGCAAGCACATCACGGTTATACACAAAGCCAACATCATGAAGTTCACCGACGGGCTTTTCAGGGACGTGTTCTTCGAGGTAGCCAAGGACTACGAGAACGACTTCGAGGAGATCGACGACCGCATCGTTGACAACATGTGTATGCAACTCGTCATGAAGCCGAACCTCTACGACGTGCTCGTCTGCCCGAACCTCTACGGCGACATCCTCTCCGACCTCTGCGCCGGTCTCACGGGCGGGCTCGGCGTCGCCCCTGGGGCCAACATCGGGGAGGAGATCGCCGTCTTCGAGCCTGTCCACGGCTCGGCCCCGAAGTATGCTGGACAGAACAGGGCCAACCCGCTCGCGACGCTGCTCTCGGCCAAGAACATGCTCATCCACATCGGATACGGCGAAGAGGCGGACAGGATGCAGACTGGAATAGAGGCCGCCCTCAAGAGCCCCGAGACCCGTACCAAGGACCTCGGCGGCAGCGCGGGAACCAGGGAGTTTACGCAGGCCATCATCTCGAACCTGTAGAATCAGGTCGCTGCGCGTGGACATCGGAGGCTAGTGCAGGTAATCGGTAGATACGCCGGTGAAGCAGCAGACTCAGGTCACGACTAGAGGGCCGCTTGCGGATCGCTTACTTCACAGAGACCTTCCTTCCGGCCACAGACGGCGTGGTGACGAGGCTCCGGCATACCATAGATGAATTGCTCCGTATGGGCGACGAGATGCTGGTGATCGCCCCGAAGTACGGAGAAGGACCGGGATCCTACGAAGGGGTCCCGATCCACAGGGTCGAAAGCGTTCCTTTCCCGCCATATCCACAGATCAAACTGGCACCCATAAACCCCGGCGTAGGCCTCGCGCTTCGTCGCTTCGGGCCGGATCTGATCCACGCCGTCAACCCTTTCGTACTGGGGTGGGGCGCGCCTTTCTACTCCCGGCGTATGAACGTCCCGCTGGTGGCTTCGTACCACACGAACGTCGCGGCCTACGCGAGCTTCTATAGACTCGCCCTCTTCGACCGGGTTACACGCTGGCACACCAGGAGACTGCACAACCAGGCCACGCTCAACCTATGTACTTCGGAGGCGACGCTGAGGTACCTTTCGCGAGAGGGGATCGAGCGTCTGCACCTCTGGCCGCAAGGCGTGGATGGAAGGCGCTTCCACCCAGACAAGTTCTCCAAGGATTGCCGGGTCAGGCTCACCAGCGGCCACCCTGCGGACCGGCTCCTGCTCTACGTCGGACGCCTCGGCAACGAGAAGAACATAGGTAAGCTGAAGGCCGTTCTTCGCGAAGTCCCAGGGGTGCGCCTCGCCCTCGTCGGTGACGGGCCTGCTCGCAGGGACCTCGAAAAGGAGTATGCGGATACGCCGACCGTCTTCACCGGGGCGCTGCATGGCGAGCAGCTAGCTGCCGCGTTCGCGTCAGCCGACGCTTTCCTGTTTCCTTCGACAACGGAGACGTTGGGAATGGCCATGATCGAAGCCCTCGCCTCGGGGCTGCCCGTTCTCGCAGCCAGGACGGGCGCGACGGGCGAGGTGGTGAGCGACGGCGAGACCGGACTTCTCTACGATCCCGGTTCCGACGCGGCACTCGTGGCCGCCGTCAGGAAGCTCGTCTCGGACGACGGCCTCCGCGCGGAGATGGGACGCAAGGCGCGAGCGGCCGCCGAGCGGCGCGACTGGGCATCTTCGACGCGCACGTTGCGCGGATACTATGAACAGGCGCTTGGGCAGGTATGAGCGAGGCGAAGGCAAGGCTCAAGAGCGGAGGGAAGCGCTTCTCGAAGTTCTCCATCGTCGGGATCTCCAACTCAGTCATAGACATCGGGGTGTTGAACCTGTTCCTGTGGCTCGAGCCGACGCGCGAGGTGTACCTGCTTGTAATCTACAACGGCATCGCGCTCGTGCTTGCGAACCTCAACAGCTACGTGTGGAACACGCTCTGGACCTTTCGTAGTAGGGCGGAGCATGACCTTAGACAGATCGTGCTCTTCGCGCTGCAGGTGCTCGTCAATATCGGGGTGAGCAGCGGGCTGTTCTGGGCCCTGATCCATCCCGTCATCGTCTACACGGAGGTTCCGACGTATCTGGCCGGTAACATCGCCAAGATCATCTCCGTTACCGTCGCGTCTACCATCAGCTTTTTCATCATGCGCTACGTAGTTTTCTCTAGAAGGCGGTGGTTCAAGAGGCGCTTGTAAGAGTCTGGAGCCCGTGCTAAATTATTGCCGCGCGCGGAAGTAGCTCAGCTGGTAGAGCATCACCTTGCCATGGTGAGGGTCGCGGGTTCGAATCCCGTCTTCCGCTCTGGCCGCGGGGCGACAGCGGCGCCGCTGGCGGCATGGCCGAGTGGTTAGGCAAGGGTCTGCAAAACCCTGTACCCCGGTTCGATTCCGGGTGCCGCCTCTCGGAGTCACGAAGTACGGGCGATTAGCTCAGGGGGAGAGCGCTTCCTTGACGCGGAAGAGGTCAGTGGTTCGAATCCACTATCGCCCACCACTGTAATATCACCTAGATAAGGGTAAAACCCAGAACACAAGATGAGGCCCCGAATCTTCTCCGGGGCCTCGACCGCCTTCTCCTGCACGTCCGGAAGGGGATCCGGGTAGAAGTCCAAGGTGTTGCTGATGTAGGCGCGGCCCGACATCTTGGGGACGACTTTCGGGTTGACATTCTTCGAGAGGAGCAACGTGGCGCACGTGTGACCGCTGGCGGGGAGAACTTGAGATGGCCGAGTGTATCACCAAGGGTGAGGCTGAGGGTTTCTTCGTCGGAGGTCGCCGTATCAGCCTTGAGAAGGGCCGCCTACTCAACCGCTCCGACCGCCTGGGAGAGGCGATAGTCGCCCACTTTGAGGCCACTAAGGGGCTTCGTGAGGGAGAGTGGTGGAGGATGCTCGCCGTGCTCTACGAGGCCAAAGCACAGGCGGACGAGGAGCTCTCGCGCCTGAGAGGGGGCCCACCGGCTTAGAGCTACCAATTGCTAATATCGGGGGCTGGGGTATCCTTCGTTCTATGTCCCGGCCCCAGGCTTTGCCAGGTGAGGAGGTTACCTAAGGGTGGAAGACAAGAACCGCAAGAAAATCACCATAACGGAAGCGGCCGAGTATCTTGGCCTCACTCGCACGAAGGTCCAGGATATGGTGGAACGCGGGGTGCTCAAGGCCGACAAGTTCGCCGGCGCGGTCCACATTCCTCGCGAGGAGGTGGAGCGCATCGAGCGCGAGACCGCCCCGTAAAACACGGGGCTAACGCCTCTGGAGACCTCGCCCAACAGCCTAGCGCGTGTGATTACATCCGGCCGGATTATCCGTCGGGTGTCCCGGCATTTTGTGTCCTTTCGCGAAATCTAGTTCATTTAGGGGATGCGCCATTACCTCTTCTGTCTTGTTACTCGCAGAGCTAAAGCAAGCAGGAGTGGGGCGTTTGCTCCGCGCTTCCGAATACAGAGCAGGAGCAAGGGAGGGTGGGTAGTCATGCCAAGGAGCGCGGCAAGCAAGTTGATTTGGGTAGGCAGAGCCACCGTGTTCCTTGTCGGCCTCTCCGTGATAGTGGCCCTGGTTTTAGCTCTCTAGGAGCTAAAGGAGGCGAATTCATCCTGGGCAAGGCCGCCAACAGCGCAACCACGGTGACGGGTTTGATCGGTAAGGTGGCAACTGGATCTGCGCTCGTTGTCAGGAACCCCTCGGGAAGCCCTGCGTTGGATCTAAGGTTAGGCGACCCGGCCACAAAGACGGTAGCACCGATGAGGGTGGACTCTCAGGAGGTAGTGACCAACCTCAACGCCGATAAGCTGGACGGAAAGAGCGAGACGGGCTTCTACGCGGCGGGCTCCAAGGTAGCCGACTCCTCCCACGCCGATGTGGCCGGATCCGCTGCCAAGGAAGCCGACCACGCTGGTGCGGCGGACCTCGCGGGGAAGGCCGACTCCTTCACCTATAGGGTCACTGACGGTACCCTGGCAAGCGGGGACGCAGCGGTCGATATCCAGGTCCACGACGCAACGGCACCGACTGTCGTCGGGAAAAGACCCAAGGGCATGAAAATCTCCCCAAACGCCAGGGTCAGGGCCACCTTCTCCGAGAAGGGGGAGAGCACGCCGGTTGGCGCAACGGTGGTAGCGGTAGAGAACGCGGCCGGCGATACGGTCGCGATACTCAGCCCTAATCGTGCTCTGAGGCCAGGAGCCACGTACACCGCCACAGTCACCACGGACGCGGCTGACCTGGAGGGCAATGCCCTGGCATATGACACGAGCTGGAGATTCACCGTCAAGAGCAGACGGTAGATCAGCGCCTCCTCATTCGTAGACCCTGGCGAGGTCTCCCGGACCGGCGGCCTCACTTTCCACGCGAAGGAGCGGAAGCCCAGAGGCAGGACGTATCAGAAGACGGCCAGGTGGAGCGCTTCTGTTCGGAGCAAGAGAAATCACGTACACGAGTTCCAAAGATACAAAAACGTACGCGCGTACTCTGTCCTGTCTGCGGTGCGTCCGCCTTGCAACGGGCCGTCTTCGTGTGGTTCGGGCATCGCTTATGTGGACCAGGGAGCGAGAAGATCGTTGTCGGATACCCTGCTATTTTGCCTGGATTGTGTAAACTTGGGGAAGGTATGAAAGAGCATCGTACAGCTTTGACGCGGAAGAGGTCGGTGGTTCGGGCCCACAATCTCCCACCACGCTGCGCGGGCCTGGCCGGCGCACCGCCTCGAACTACCTAGTCTCTCCCGCGTTTTCCCTACCCACCCTTGCCAGGAAAGGTGCGCAAATGGCCTCCGTCAAGCTACCCGATGGTAATCAATTAGAAATAGAGCCGGGCGAGAAGGCCCGGGACGTCGCCGAGAAGATAGGTAAACGCCTCGCCCGAGACGCCGTAGTGGCGAAGCTGGACGGGCGTCTGATCGACCTGGACGCCCCGCTCGACGGCGGGGGAGACTTCGAGGTGGTCACCAAGGAATCCTCAGAGGGCCTCGAAGTAATGCGACACTCGACGGCGCACGCGATGGCCCAGGCGATAGTGGAGCTCTATCCAGGCAGCAAGTTGACGCTCGGCCCGCCGATAGAGAACGGCTTCTTCTACGACATCGAGGTCGCGGGGCGTCTCACGGACGAGGACCTTCCGCGAATCGAGGAGCGGATGCACGAGATCGTAGCGCGCGACCTCCCGATACAGCGCGAGGAGGTCTCGAAGGCCGAGGCCGAGGCGCTCTACCAGGACAACCCTTACAAGACGGAGATCGTCGAGGCGCTGGAAGACGGGGACATCACGGTCTACAGGCAGGGCGATTTCTTCGACCTCTGCCGTGGTCCGCACGTCCCGAGCACGGGCAGGCTCGGCGCCTTCAAGTTGCAGAACATAGCAGGGGCTTACTGGCGTGGCGATGAGAAGAACCCGATGCTTACCCGCATCTACGGTACGGCGTGGCCGACGGAGAAGGATCTCAAGGCTTACCTCAGGCGGCTGGAGGAGGCGAAGGCGCGGGACCACCGCAAGATCGGCAAGGACCTCGGTCTCTTTACGTTCTCCCCTGATACGGGCGCGGGCATCCCACTCTTCCTTCCGAAGGGGGAGATGATGCGGCATCTCATGGAAGACTACGTCCGCGAGGTCCAGACGCGACACGGCTACGAGCACGTGTGGACCGGACACCTGGTGAACGAAGCTCTGTACGCGAAGTCCGGCCACTTGGAGCACTACAGGGACTCGATGTTCCCGCCGATGGTTGACGGCGATACGCACTACCGCCTCAAGCCCATGAACTGCCCCAGCCACATGACGCTCTACAACTCCCGGTCGCACTCGTATCGGGATCTTCCGCTCCGATACGCCGAGTTCGCGACGCTTTACCGGTACGAAAAGAGCGGGGAGCTGACCGGGCTCACGCGGGTGAGGAGCCTTACGCAGGACGACGCGCACGTATTCTGTACGGAGGACCAGATCCAGGACGAGTTCGCCCGGGCGCTCGAGATCGTCCGCGAGGTCCTCGATACCTACGGGTTCGCCGACTACAGGGTCCAGCTCTCGCTGCGCGACCAGGACTCGGCCAAATACGTCGCCGACGACGCCAAGTGGTCGCGGGCCGAGAAAGAGCTGCGCGAGGCCCTCGATACCGCGGGCATCGCCTACGACGAGGAGGCCGGTGAGGCCGCCTTCTACGGGCCGAAGGCCGACTTCATCGCCAAGGACGTTCTCGGGCGGGACTGGCAGCTCTCCACAATCCAGGTCGATTTCATTCAACCGGCAAGGCTGGGTTGCGAGTACATAGGCGAGGACGGAAAAGCGCATACGCCCGTGCTCCTCCACAGGGCCGTCACCGGCTCCACAGAGAGGTTCATGGGGGTCTTGATCGAGCACTACGCAGGCGCATTTCCACTCTGGCTCTCTCCGGTGCAGGCCGTCGTCATCCCCGTCGCGGACAGGCACATCGACTACGCACGCGAAGTTGCTGAGAAGCTTGAAGCGAAAGAGCTGCGGGTCGAGGTCGATGACTCGCAGAACAGCATGCAGAAGAAGATCAGGGAGAACTCCCGACAGAAAGTTCCTTACCTCCTTATCGTCGGGGACAGGGAGGCCGAGGAGGGCACGGTCAACGTGCGCCGGCGCGGGGAGAAGCAGCAGGAGGAGATGGCGCTCGAAGAATTCACCGGGTCGGTCCTCGAGGAGGTCCGCTCGCGCCGATAGTGCCGTATAGACACGGGACGCGGACCCGCGGTATAATCGCGCTCGTAGTGTGGGGTCCGCGTCCGTCCGGCGCACGAGCAAATCCATCGTCCGTGGTGGACGAACGGCCCCGAAAACTCGATTTCGAGAGGAGTGGTGCGCAGTAGCGACTGAAGAGGAACCGCGAATAAACGGTCAGATCCGGGCACGCGAGGTGCGTTTGATCTCGGCCGACGGCGAGCAACTTGGGATAAAGCATATCCGCGAGGCCATGGATTACGGTGAGAGGGCTGATCTGGATCTGGTAGAGGTCGCCCCGAACGCCAACCCGCCGGTGGTCCGCATGATGGACTACGGCAAGTTCAAGTATCAGAAGGAACAGGCCCGCAAGGCTGCCCGCAAGAAGCAGGTCAACGTCAACGTGCGGGAGATAAAGCTCCGGCCCAAGATAGGCGACCACGACTTCAACACCAAGCGCGGCCACGTCGAACGCTTTCTACGCGGCGGCGACAAGGTGAAGGTCACGATCATGTTCCGCGGACGCGAGGTGCAGCATCCCGAGCTGGGAGAGAGGCTCCTCAGGAGGCTCGCGACCGACCTCGATGAACTCGGGCGCATAGAGAGCCAGCCGAACCTGGACGGGCGCAACATGGTCATGGTCATGGCCCCGAAGAAGGAATCCAAAGAGGGACAAGCTCCGCAGCAAGAGGCCGAGAGCCCCGAGCCGAACAGTCGCAGGGAGAGGGCCACTCGCAGATAAGCAACAGTTTGATACACTAGCCTGGTGATAGACAGAGGCGAAACGGCTTCGACTCCCGTGCCGCGAGCCTCCTCGCAGGTGGAAAACACACGAAACGTGGAGGAAAAATGCCGAAGATGAAGACCCACCAGGGCGCCTCGGGGCGCTTCGAGGTGCGGAAGAACGGCAAGCTCAGGCGTCGCCGGGCCGGCCACAACCACATGCTCCAGAAGAAGAGCAGGAAGCAGAAGCGGCGGCTCAACACGGAGACCGAGATCACGGGCTCCGACGAGAAGAAGCTCAAGCGTCTTCTGGGGGTGAGGTAGCATGGCACGCGCCTCGCGCAGCGTCCACGCCCGCAAGAAGCGCCGCAAGGTCCTCGAACAGGCCAAGGGCTACCGGGGGACCAAGCACACCTCGTACAAGCGGGCCAAGGAGCAGGTCTGGAAGAGCGGCGTCTACGCCTACGAGGGGCGCAAGCAGCGCAAGAGGGATTTCAGGGCGCTCTGGATCCAACGTATAAACGCGGGCGCCCGCGAGCACGGATTGTCTTACTCCAGGTTCATCCACGGCCTGAAGCTGGCCGAGATCGACCTGGACCGTAAGATCCTGGCCGACCTCGCCGCAACCGAACCGGAGGTCTTCGCCGCCGTCGTCACGCAGGCGAAGAACGCCCTCGAAGGCAACCCCGTCGAGAGCCGCGTGAAGGTCGAGCGTAAGGACGAGCCC
>DASSJP010000364.1:0-2729 GCA_035691165.1 Rubrobacter sp. | reverse complement strand
CAGTGGGTCGCAGCGGCGTAATTCGGCACTCTCTCCGATCGTTGACCACAATGAGCACGCTGTGTATCAGAGACACCCCGCAGATAGTCGCGCTCTCTTGGCGGCTATACATCCCGAAGTCACCCAGTCGGGAGGGATTATGAGGTCCCGAGATGGTGAACCGTTCAGCGATCAATAAAGCGCTCCGACATCCTACAATTTTTCGGGAATGTGCCGAGTGGCAGGGGCACACCTATTTCACACTGTGTTAAGTTGAAGGTGTGAGTTTAAGCATTGAAAATGAAGAATGGACCGAGATCAGAATAATAGTTGCCTTCGAGGACGAATTCCACGCCTACCAGGGCACCCTCGCGGCGGCTATCAGGATACTCCGTCCGGAAGTCGAAGTGGTGACCGCTCAGCCCGAGAAGATAAGCTGGGTGGCGAAACGCTTCGGCCCAGATATTGTCATCGGCAACCCGTGCAAGGACACGGACTTGGAGGGGGTGCCGGCTTGGATCGAACTCTCGCTGGACCCCGCCCAGTTGACTAAAGTAAACGTGGATGGGGAATACTCGGAGATTGCCAACCCTACGCTAGATAAGTTGCTCGCGATCATCGAAGAGGTCGCGCAGCTTACCAGAGTGAGGGATCTGTGAGATCCCTTGCAGTTTACGTGAAGAGGAGCAAGCAGCGAGTACGAGCTATGCGCGAAGAAGCCGCAGGCATCCTCATCGTTCACCGCTGAGAGCGCCCCCCGGTAGTCTCTACCAGCGCCTCGAAGCTCCTGGCTTTCCTCAACAGTGTGCTCACCTCGGAGAAGACTTCCCTACCTTTATGTGTGTCGTTCAGGCGCATTTCCTGAATGACGCCCGCGAGGCCGAAGATGGCTCGAGAATGCTTGCCGTTCGGTGGCTCTAGAGGAATGGCCCCGATGGAGAGCCCGACCGTTAATAGAGAGATCGGCGATTAGAGTTGCTGCGTAGGGAGCCGTCGGCGGGGTGCTCCAAGGGCACAGAGATCGGTGAGCTAGGGATGGAGGTGGCCGTTGACAAGGTCTGGGTGGGCATAGACGCGGGCAAGGAGTTTCACTGGGTGCACGTACTGGACGCTTCGGGCAGCGAGCGACTCTCCAGGAAGCTCGCAAACGACGAGGCGGATATCTCCGAACTCGAGCCAAGCGAGGAAGAGGTCGTCGAGCTACGCATCCTGCTGGGGCGTCGCCGCGATCTCCTCCTCGACCACAACAGGACCATAACCCGCGCCTCGGCGAAGCGCTCTTGTCGCTCTGTCCGGCTCTGGAGCGGGCGTTGGATCTTAACAGGAGGGGTCCCCTTACCCTTCTGACCCACTACCAGAGCCCACAACGACTCAGCCGAGCGGGGCACAAGCGCATCGCCGCCTACCTGAGGGCTCGCGGGGTCAAAGGATTCGACGGCGTCGCCGGCAGGGCGCTCGCCGCCGCCAAATCTCAGAGCATCACCCTGCCAGCCGAGCTGGTCGCCGCCCGCATCGTAGCCGAGTTCGCCGCGGAGGTCCTGGCACTCAAGGACCGCATCGAACTGGTAGACGAGCAGATCGAGCGGCGGTTTTTCGACCGTCCGGAGGCCGAGTTCCTCGTCGCCGTAGGGAACCTCTCGACCTTCTAGAGTGCCGACCATCTCGCCGCCCACGCGGGCCTTGTGCCCGCCGCCAACGACTCCGGCAAGAGAGTCGGCAACAACGGCAGGATGCGAGGAGGCAACAAGAACCTCAAGAGGGTTTTCTACCAGGCCGCCTTTGCCAGCTTGCGCAGCTCGCCGGAGTCGAGGGCCGAGGGCAAGAGGCACATCCAGGCACTCATCGCGCTAGCCCGTAGGCGGGCGAACGCAATCTGGGTGATGATGCGTGACGGTACCACCTTCGAGAGCCGTTGCGCGGCTTGACATTTTCATAGAGATTCCACTATGGGGTTGAAGTCAGGCGAGTACGAAGGCAGGAACATAACCGAGCAGCCCTTCTCCTCGATCATCCCCCTCACCCTTCGCATCTTGTGCACCCGTAGGTTGTCCACCACCATGATTCTCTGAGAGCACTTCAAGATCCGGCACAGGAAGCGCTCGACGTATAGCAAGAAAGCCTCCCCGTCGGTGGAGCCTTCTATGCCAGCGTGACGTTTCCAGTTCTTGGGCGCCTTGCCGAAGACCCTCTCACCTTTGGGACCCTCGCTCCTAAAGCTGCCGGCCTGACACGGGTCGAGCACTTCTCCACCATAGGACGAGCCTCCTCGGATCTAAGCCTCTCAGGCGGCTTTGCCAAGCACCTCGTGCTTCTTCGTCTCGCGCGGACGCACCCAACCTATTTTATTGAGCGTCCGGCCCAGCTTCTGGCGGATCGCTCGGCTCATCGTGGCGAAAGATACCCTCATGCTCCGTCGCTCTATCCACAACCGCAATGGTGACCGAGGGTCGCCTCGTCGTTCTCTTCGAGTGGCTTCCACAGCGCCTGCTTCTTCTCAGAGGTGGCGAGGATGCGCCGCTTACGTCCTGTGGAGGGCTTGGGATCGAGGTCCTCGCCCTCACGGCGGCGCTTGACGCGCGGCGTTGGATGGTCGAGGTGGTGCTGCGTTTTGAACGCACATGCGAACGTGAGAACCGCCTGCCGCGAGCGCGGCGCATAAGAAAGGACCGGGGCAAAAACCCCGGTCCTCCGTTCGAGTAGTTCTCTATGGGCCTCCTTTTACGGGAAGTTAATTATCGACTTCTCTGTCG
>DASSJP010000363.1:0-5291 GCA_035691165.1 Rubrobacter sp. | reverse complement strand
GCCGCCACATCCCGTCCAGCGTCTCGCCAAGCGTTTTGCCGCGCGGCTCGCTGCGGAGGTCCTGAGTCTCCTGCGTAAGCTCGCCTATTGCGAAGTACGCCTCCTGCTCGCAGGCGCACGCTTCACAGAAGGGTATACCTCGGATCTCCACGACCGCCCGATGGAGGCAGGGGCGCTCCGTCCTACTTCGTACCTGGCACGTCCCCAGCGTCGTCGCCTGGATCAAGAGCACCTTCCTCCTAGAACACGGTATCCCTTGCTAGTTATACGCACGCCTCTGGTCTATCCCCCAGCGACTGACCGTGCGCGCACCAAGAGGATGCCCAACATGGGACCAAACATTTCGGCCGTTCGCCAACCGTATGATGGCAGGACTGTACGCCCTTGCCGCCTTCTGCTGCTACCTCAGTCGTGTAAGTCTGAGTCTTCATCCCTTCTCTTTCGCCCTCGCTACCATCCGATTTCGAGCAGTCAACGTTATCAACATTTTGTATAATATATTACAATTGTACACCAGACGGTCGACAATACAACTATTTGCTCACTACGGTTTATTCGCGAATGGTTTGGGCTGCTACCCAGAGAGGTCTACATCGTTAGTCGCTAAGCATCAAGAGGGCCGTAGCCTAGCAAAGTATCAGGAGCCCGATCCGCTGCCTGAGAACACCAATACAACAGGATCCACGTTCTACGCCGCTCGGTGAATAGTAACCATCTGGTAGCTCCATGGCCAATGCGAATGTGAGATAGTCTACTTGGTCGAAAGGGATGTCCAGCTAAACGCGCAGAGGAGATCCGAGTGCGAAAGACGGGATTGGTATTGATAATTGCGGCGATGGCGCTCGTTGCGGCGTCCGGGGTGGCTGTAGCGCTGACGCAAACCGGGGGTCCTGGGGACGACACCTTGAGAGGTACGCCGGATCGTGACCACCTGTTCGGCGGGGCAGGCGACGATGCGATCGCGGGTTTGGCCAGCGGCGATGAGCTCTCAGGAGAAGCCGACAACGACAGCGTCTCGGGCGGTCGCGGCCCCGACACGATGAGCGGTGGGGAGGGTGCCGACTCGTTGAAGGGCGGCGATGGTAACGACGACATCACAGGAGGTCCCGGCGAGGATACCATCGCCGGCAACAACGGCGACGACACCATCGACAGTCAGGATCTGAACTCCTCCGGGATCGGGGAGAGGGACGTGGTCGACTGCGGCCCCGGCCACGACAAGATCACGGCCGACTTCGACGACGAGTTCCGTCGCTGCGAGGATGCGGTAGTCGGCGGGTTCTAGCGAATTCACGCCTCCGTAAGGGGGCGAAGACAGGGTGGGCTAAGACATGGCTGCTCTGGCCTGACCCTGGCTATGATCCGGAAGCGAGTAAACCAGGCAACGGCGGGCTACGGGCTTCCGAGAAAACGGTTCTCCGAAAATCGCAAGGTGTTCAGAGTAGCAGGCGGCCTATAATCCCGTCCAGGACCTCGTCGACCCAGCCGATCAGACCCAGATCCGAGGTGAGTGAGCGCGGCGGGTTGGAGATGAGGGTGTCACGCGAGATCAGGCGTCCGAAGTCTACCCGCACAGGTCCCGTGCGCTTCGTCAGGCCGTCGCCGAGGTAGAATTCCACACCCGCGTATTGCTGCATGACGTCGATCAGCTCCTGGGCGAGTATCCCGTACCCGATGGTTGTCGGATGCACCCCATCCAGGGAGAAGAACCCGCCCTGCGTGCGCCCCTCCGGTCCCGCGACGAAGAAACGGGAGTCAGGCTCCGGGGAGAGAGCCTTGAGCTCGGGAGGGAGCTCGTACTTGCGCCACCACGGGGGCCTGGCCAGAGGATCGTCGATGTAGCGGCGGGCCGCCAGCCGGTCGAGCAACCCGGCCACCTCGAACAAGTACCAGTCCAGTCCGTCGTTGCGGGCAGCCTCGACGGCCTCCGTTATGGCGTCGTTGTACTGGTCTATCGCGCTGTCTATCGCACGGGCCTCCTGCTCGGTAACGTGGGGGTCGCTCTTGGCGTCGAAGTCCTCGGTGTTGATCCAGGGTCGGGTGTAGAAAGGGAAGTAGCGAGAGCCCTTGCGGACCTTAGAGCCAACCCCGCGGGCGATCGGGGCGATGGTGACGTGGGGAACAGTACCCAGGATCACGTGCCTGGCTTTGATCTTCTTGATCTCCTCCACCATCAGCTTGAGCTCGGCCTTGAAATGTTCGGGGTTCCAGACGGTGAACCGTTCTTTCTGCTCCAGATCATCGTATCCGTCCTCGCTCCAGACTACGTTGAGGCTGAGCATGCTGGGGAGGGCGTTGTTCGCACCCAGAAGAACTATGAGGGTCTCTATACCGTCTCCCTGGCCCGGCTTCTCGTGAGTACCCTCCTCGCCGAGCTGCGCCGCCGCCCCGAAGGGTGTCAGAGATTTCCCGTTCTTGTCCTGCGCCGACTTCAGGACGCGCAGGGCGGACCGTTCGCTGGCGTTCTCGACGATCTGCTTTAAGAAGTGATCCGTGGGCTCGAGTATCTGGGCCTCCAGCATCTCAGCCGTGAGCTCCAGGGCGTCCCTGAGGTCCCACCCGTACATAGCGAGGTTGTGGTTGATCCCCTTTATCCTTGGTACTGTGGAGCCCGCCCCCCTCTCCCAGTAGTCTTCGACCTCGTCCATGAACTGGCGCGCCCGGAAAAGCGCGAGCGGGCTCTCCCACCATCTCGTCGTCTCGCCCAATTGCTCCTCGAGGTCGCGGATCAAGAACTCCACGTTGAGCGGCAGCCCTCCGCGGCCGAAGTATTTTGGATACCGGAAGGACTTCTGCCAGCCCATCTCGCGGGCTATGATCGCCGGCCACGAAAGGTCCGTGTTGTAGATTGCACCGCTCTGGAAACCGTGCGTCAACGAGTCGCCTATGGCGACCAGCCGGTTGCGCGGGGTGCCTTCGGCCTTCCTGTCAAGCGGAATGTCGAGGGTTGGATCCTCGACCGGTTTGCGCGGTGTGTCGGTGACCTCGACCTCGTCAGGCGTCTTCGGATCGAGCATGCTCTCAGGGAGTTTTTCGGCCATGGAGTGTCTCCTCAGTAGGGTCGTTGTCGGCGTGCGCCTCGTTCCGCGGCGAGGACGAGGCGCTTCGAAGAACAGTTTCTCCTCTCAGGCGAAGACGATCGGAACCCTGTAGAGGTGTAGCTCCTCACCGGACCCGCTGGCGCTCGCCTCGAACGCCTCGACCACACCGATGCGCTGGTTGGGCCTCCTGGAGAACTCCACGTTCGCCTTGAACTCGCCTATGATCCCGTTGCTCCCGCCCTGCGTTGAGGTCTCGGAGATCACGGTGCCATCGTCATCACGTATCCGGAGCGAGATGACGCCCTCGAAGGCGGTGCCGTATCCTGCTATGTGGGCGGGGTCCCGGATCACATCCCCCGGCGCCGGATGGTTGATCTTGATGAAGGGACGCCCCGAGTCAGCGTCTATGTCTCTCGCCATCTGCCCTCCTTTGTTCTGAGATTCCTCGAACACTCTGCCGAGTCCTCCCTACCGTAGCGACGCACAATGAATTGTGGATGAATCTGATATTTGATGTAACCCGGAGCGACTGAAAACAACCGGCGACGCAGGCGATGGCAAAATGCGGCACGCAGAAAGGATCTTCGCGCACGGCTAGATCTCTATTCTCGCGGGTGTTCACGGACTTGACCGAGGCGCTCGACCGGCCACACACTCAGAGTTCGGTCCGGGCTGGCCAAAGCCTCGCTGCTGCACGGTGACGGGATGCTCGATGTTGTGAGTCAAGGTGGCACGACGTTGCCCGAAGGTTTGGTGTTCTTTGATATCTTCTCTCCCCGCTCTTCTCCACGGCAGGCGTTGGGTACCCGCGCCGCAGATGGTGACCTATACTGTTCGTATGAGTGTTCGTATGAGGTCCATATGCTTCATGTCTGACTACGGTCTCTCCGGGGAGCTCGTCGGGACTTGCAAGGGCGTGATGATGGACATTGCCCCCGAGGCCTCCATAATCGATGTGACGCACGGCATTCCCAAGTTCGACGTGGTGAGGGGAGCGGAGACCCTTCGCCACGCCACCAGGTACATGCCTGAGGACGCCGTATACCTTGCGGTGATAGATCCCGGGGACAAGACTGAGAGGCGAGAGCTCGCCGCCGAAGCCCGGAGCGGAGCCTACCTGGTGGGACCGGACAATGGTCTGCTCCTGCCCGCCGCCGAAGCACTGGGTGGTGTCGAGCGGGCGGTGCAGCTTACGAATCCACGCTATCACGTCCATCCCGTCTCCAACAGCTTCCACGGCCGGGACGTTTTCTCTCCTGTGGCGGCCTACCTGGCCGCGGGTACGGACCTTGGCGATCTGGGAGAAGATGTGATCCCGTCGTCAATGGTCACCATCGACTTTCCCGGGGCGCGGCGAGAAGCGAATGGAGGTCTAGTGACGGAGATTATCGATATCGACCGTTTCGGGAACGCCAGGCTCTCAGCCATGCGAGATGATATCGACCTGAGCTACGGCGCTCCCGTGGAGATCCGGGTCCGGGACGACATTATGGACGCAAGCTACGTGAAGACCTTCGGAGCCTCGGAGACCGGGGACCTCGTGCTGGTTCCCGACTCTCACTGGCGCTTGAGCCTCGCCGTGAACAAGGGCAACGCGGCCAGGGCTCTTCTGCTGTCCCTCGGAGACGAGGTTCGCATAGAACCACGAGACGCGGTGGCCTCCTCTTAAGAGGTCGGGCGTTGGCCGGCGACGACGTTCTCCCTGTAGCGTGAGTACTGCTGCGTCCCGGGGTGAAAGCTCACCGCGGGTTCCCGCCTCTTGAACGGATACTTGCGAAAGACCTCCACCCGCCCGTCCTCGACCTCGATGATGTTATAGCAAGGGCGGGTGTCACCCCTGAGACGCAGGGTCGAGGCGGTTCCAGCGTGCACGATCAGCATGTCCTCTATCTTCCAGGAGTAAGGCACGTGCTTGTGCCCGGAGAGGACTATATCCACGTCTACCTCAATGAGCCTCTGCAGGACGTCCCCGGCATCGAAGACGATGTTCCGCTCGCGCCCTGTCCCGGGCAGGGGGATGAGGTGGTGGTGTACGACGAAGATCTTCAGCTTGTCCCCTGCCCCTGTGAAGGTATCTGTGATGAAATCGTAGTGCTCCCGCCCCACCTGTCCGTCGTTGAGGTCAGGCTCCGAGGAATCTACGCCAACAAGAATGACATCGTCCAGATCCATGATCGAATGGCGCTCGCCGAAGATCCGCTCAAAGTGCATGTAGCCGACGTTCCTGGCGTCGTGGTTACCGGGTATGAC
>DASSJP010000362.1:0-3630 GCA_035691165.1 Rubrobacter sp. | reverse complement strand
GGTCCAGCTCTACATGGAGGGTCCCCAGGACAAGGTGATCGAGATCGTCGAGGTCGAGAACCACCCCCGCGATCTGGAGATACCCAGCACCTATGAAGACCTCGAAGGCGTCGGCTACCTCGGGGGACACACCATGGCCGGGCTCCTTAACGTCGAGTGCGACGCCACAAGGCGCGCCCTCACTGAGGCAGGCCACCCCAACTCGACTATCAAGCTCGGCGCCGTAAACGAGGAGAACCTCGGCTACCTGCTACAGGCCCTCGAAGTACAGACCGCCATAGCCGGCGCTCTCTACGGGGTCAACGCCTTCAACCAGCCCGGCGTGGAGGCGGGGAAGCAGATCACCTACAAGAGGATGGGCAGGCCGGGATATTAGGCATAAGCGATCAGGAAGAAGCCATTATACGTCTGCCAGTGGCCTTCGCTATACTCTCGCAGTCGGCCAGGCCTTTGGTTCTATAGCAATAGTGACCCATCCGTGAGACGTGAGGCTTCCACGATGGAACGTATGCCGTTGGAGGTCTCGTCAAAGCAATGGCGCACGAGCGAAGGACAGAGGTTCACTACCATTGCACATCGCTATAGAATCTGAGTTGCTATTGGCTGAGGGCGAACAGGGGATATCCTATGACCACATCAGGTGTTCCTCCGGAGGACAAAGCTGAAGGTTTGAAGAACGAACCTGATGACCAGCTGAAACGCATTCCGGTTCTGTGGGAAGAGTACAAATACCGGCACGACCTTTGTTGGAGGGTAATGTTTCGGCTAACCTCAGCGGTAGTTATCCTCTCTATTGTTCCATATATATCAGGAAGTTGTTCAGGTATTGCCGAAGTGGGTCCTCTGGGTTCCAGCATCACTCGCCGTTTTATTGGCAGGTTTCGGGTTTCTTCTGATGAGAAATGAGCTGGATGTATTCGAAGAAATCAAAGTTGAGTATCGCAATTTGAAGACTAATAGATTGTACGTTGAGGACACTGAAAAGCATCCGTCGGATACATCCAGACTCCGACAGTTGGTGTTCGGTTATCTAACGATCCTTGCCTTGTCAAGTATGATCAATGTCTTCGTCGTAGTTACAGAACTACCGCGCTAGGCATACCGACTGAACCAGCTTGTAGTGCTCGCCATGCTGGTAAGAAACGGCTAGCAGCTTGGTATCGCGTCCGGAGCAATACTCTTGATCGTCGCTGCAATACCTGTAGCCTGAAACCTGATGCCTATTTGACGGCGATCCCGAACACGATCGGCGCGGCCCTGCCGTGCAGCGGCGACTCTTCCCTATCGTGGACAACGCGCCAGAGGGCGGGTCTCTTTCTCTGTAGTTCGCCGAATGCGCTGTTCCTCTCGACGTCGTCGGCGAGGAGCGCGCCTCCGGTCCGGAGTTGAGGCCATACCGTGTCGAACTCGCGGCGCATGTTCCGCCCTGTGTGCAGGCTATCGTGCAAGAAGAAGTCGACCATACCCTTCTCCTCGAGGAGTCGGGGAAGAACACGGGCGCTGGATCCCCGGTGCAGCTCCCACCGGCCTCTGAGCGTGTCCGGGACGGCAACGCCCCAGAACCTCTCGTACTCCCTTCTCAGGGGCGGCAGGTCCACGCTGTGAAGCGTGCCGTGTCCGTTCTCCTCGAGAGCCCTCAGGATGAACGCCGAGCTCACGCCGTAGGCCACGCCTGTCTCGACAACTACGGAAGGCTCGATCAGACGACATAACACATAGCAAAGACGCGCAAGCCTGGAGTCTGCCGCCCAGCGTAGGCTGAACGCGTCCCCGCCACGGATGTCCTGGAGTAGCTTGCGTGTGTTCTCTTCGGTCTCCTCGAGGGCCCGCTCGTCGAGGATCTCCGCTACGCGACCGAGGTGTTTCTCTACGTCCCGAAGCGCCTCCTCCCAGCGTACCGTCTCGTACGCCGGTGACACGTTGGAGAACCGCTCCAGACCGAGGTCCGCATACCCCGCCAATCTCTCGCGGAACTCCCGCGGACGCCGAGGTACCAGCGAGAAGAGGAGGCCCAAACTTGTCAGCGGCTGTATGCCACGCACGGCTACGCTCCGTCTTCTCTCTACAACACGACGGCCTAATGGTATGTCACCGAGGCGCCTTCCGTGGTGGTCCGGGTATAATGGGGCTTGCGCCGGCTCAAGCGAACGAAGGGTTTCCTCTATTATGAAATGGCTCAAAGTCTACGGTCTACCCCGTCTACCACTGTTCCTCGCAAGGTGGGCCATGCGGCTCGGGCTACCTGGTCCGACCTGGTACAAGTGGAAAGCCGCGTCTGCGGGGACGGGCGTAATCCTGGACGAGATGATCCGGGCCGCCGACGATCTCGGCTACGACGGCCAGAAGATCGGCAAGCTCGCCATGAGCCGCATCGGCGAGAAGCAGGGCTCCGACCTGCGCGAGCAACTCGGCGTCAAGACGATGAAGGACACCGTCGACGTGGTCATGCTCGCCAACCGCTTCTTCGACATCGAGATCACACTCACCGAGACTAAGGACGGCGAGTACGTTATAAACGCCGATCGCTGCCCCTGGTTCGGCGGGATGGGCCATGACGGCGTCCCAGGCTGGGACGTGAAGCCATGCGCGGCCTTCTCGACGTACGAGAAGGCGATGGTGAGCGCCATAAACCCGAACGTGAAGTTGTCGTACACCGAGAAACGAACTACGGGCGGCCACACCTGCCGCGGCGTCTACCAGTACCGCGACGAAGAACTCGGTGACGGACCGGCCACAGGCGTCACCCCCGAGATGGTCAGCATAGGCAAGAAGCCGAAGAAGTAATGGTTTCGATGATCTGCTGCGCGTAGTAGTACGTGAGCGTCCACTACGCGCAGCCATCAACCGCAGGGCCTGGCTACGTCCTTGTGAGCACGCCCGCGGATCTGGGACGGCTTGTATCGGAGATATAGGGGCACTGTGCCCCTAACAGGCGAGCAACCTGGTGAGGGTCACCTTACCGCGTAGCGGTACCGTGCGAGGAGCGGCAACGTCAGTGCGGTGACGAGGGTTTTGTCACGGGACTTCATCTTCTTCTGCCACTCGCTGTCCTGGCGCAGCTCGACCGCGCCGGTATCGAAGCGGTTCGGGTTGCCGGAGACGGTGTGGCTGACGCCAAGCTTCACCTGGTTGCCTCCGACGAGTGGCAGCGTCGCGTCCTCCTCGTCTACCAGCTTCAAGATCTGCTCGAAGCTGCCGCGGGGATCTGAGATGAAGTCCTCGTAGCGTAGACGCAGGTATCTCTCGCGCCAGAGCGCCTCTATCGCTGTGTTCCAGGCGTCCCAGAGGACGGCGCTCTGGGTCGGGGTCTTGCGGTGCATGAACTCCCTGTCGGTGCTGTCGGGCTGGGGCTTCTTCTTCGCCCAGGAATACGCTGCGGCCCTGGGGTCACGGACAAGGTGCAGCACGCGCAGGTCTATTCCGGGGACCATGCTGAGGGCGTAACCATAGGCCGGCTCCTTGGAGGTATCCACGATCACACGGCTCCCCGAGACGGAGCGGATCGCACGGTACAGACGCCCCGTGTTGTCCAGGAACTCGCCGAGACGGTTCCTGATGGTGCGTCTCCCCTGCTCCGTGAGCATCTGCGGGATGTGACGGGTACGCGCTCCTTGAAATTGCAGGCGCATC
>DASSJP010000361.1:0-11507 GCA_035691165.1 Rubrobacter sp. | reverse complement strand
TATCTGCAGTGGCGTAACCGCGCGAGGGTGAATCATCCTGAAGACGTCCTGGAGGATCGTGCGGAAGACTATGAGGACACGGATGACCTTGATCCCACCTGCCGTCGAGCCGGCGCATCCACCGATAAACATGAGTAGGACGAGGGTGATCTTGGCTGCCGTGTCCCAGCGGTCGAAGTCCGCCGTAATGAAGCCCGTCGTCGTGATGACGCTGGATACCGTGAACGCCGAATCCCTGAGCGCCCGGCCCCATGAGGCCCCGTAGTCGCCTTCGACGACCAGGATTCCCCACACGAAGAGCGACGCAGCAGCGATGATCCCGAGGTACGCTAACAACTCGCGGTCGAGCATGACGGCCAGTCGACGCCTGGTATATAGGAGGTAGTAAAGCGAGAACGAGACGCCGGAGGCCACCATGAAGACGCCTATTATCGCCTCTATGGCGAACGAGTCGTAGAAGCCGACCGACGCGGTCTTGTTGCTGAAGCCTCCTGTGGCGACGGTGCCGAACATGTGGACCACGGAGTCGTAGAGCGGCATCCCCGCCAGGAGCAGCGCGACGGTCTCGGCGAGGGAGATGGAGAGGTAGATAACTACGAGGGCCTTGGCCGTGTCGGCGATCCTCGGGGTCAGGCGGGGCTGGGTCAGTCCAGACATCTCCGCGCCGAGCAAGCGAGCGGCACCGACCCCGAGCAGCGGCGCTACGGCGACGAAGAGGACAACGATCCCTATTCCCCCCAGCCAGTGGGTCATGCTCCGCCAGAACAGTATGGAGGGCGTCTGGGCCTCGATATTCGAGAGCAGAGTGGCCCCGGTCGTGGTGAACCCGCTCATCGCCTCGAAAGACGAATCGAGGAGGCTGTGGAACGTGCCCTCGACGAGAAACGGGGTCCCGCCGAGCACGGCAGCGAGCGTCCAGGCCAGCGTGACGGACAGGTAGACGTCCCTGTTCGAGACGTACTCGGGCGAGCGCCCTCGAGGGCTGGCGGCGCGGATAGCCACGGCGCCGGCCGCGACCATCGCCGCTGACGGCAGCAGGAAGCTCATCCACGAGCCGTCTCTGTAGAGCACGGAGAGGGCAAGAGGGGCGAGGAGCGCCAGTCCTATCGCCAGGATCACGCCCGCGTTCACCCTGATGATAATCCTCGGGTTCAACGGCTAAGGGGCGAAGAGGTTCTCGACCTGTTGTACAGCATCCTCGACGGTGAAGACGACCGCGTCGTCGCCTGGTCTCAGAACCTCATTGCCCGTTGGGATGACGACGGCTCCGTCACGCAGGAGCGCGCCAACGATGGCGCCCTCTGGAAAGCCTACCTCGGAGAGCGGATGGCCAGCGACCCTGCAGCTCTCTGGGACCCTGAGTTCGATCATCTCGGCGCCGCTCGCCAGGAGCGCCACGTCTATGACCTCGCCCTTGCGCACGAAGCGGAGGATGGCTTCTGCGGCCAGCATCCTCGGTGAGATCGTCAGGTCCACACCCAGGGCTTCCGCGAGAGGCGCGAACTCGCCGCGGCTTATGCCAGCGATGGTCATTCGGGCTCCCAACTGGCGGGCGTACATCGCGGCGAGAAGGTTCGCCCTGTCGTCCCCTGTGACGGCGACGAAGGCGTCAGTGCGGTCCACGCCCTCCTGGAGCAAGAAGTCGCGGGAGATACCCTCGTCGTGGAGTACGAACCCCTTCCTAAGCTGGGACGCCACGTACCGCGCCCTGCTCTCGTCCCTCTCTATAACCCTGACCGACATGCCGGCCTTCTCCAGCGAGAGGGCGAGCCTCAGGCCGATGCGCCCGCCCCCGTAGATAGTCACGTCTCTTATCGGCGCCGTGTCCGTGGCGACCGCGCCAACGGCTTCGGAGATCTGCCTGCGTCCGCTGATGAGCAGGACGTGGTCCCTGCGCTCTAGCACCGTTCCTCCCCTTGGTACGAGCGCCTCCCCGCCCCTCACGATGCCAACCACCAGGCTGCCTTCTGGCAGTCTCACCTCGCGGAGCGGCCTGCCCACGGCCCCTGAGCCCTCGTCCAGGATCACCTCGGCGACCTCGATGGTGTCCCCGGCGAAGCTGTCAACGTTGATCGCACCTGGCACCAGCAACGCTTCCTTGATCTCCTCCGCCGCCATCTGCTCCGTGTGGATTATGAAGTCGATCCCGAGCATCTCCCTGGCGAACGGCTCGCCCTGCTCGTAGTAGTCGGGGTTGTGGATGCGCGCAACGGTGCGGGGGACCCCCTGGGACTTCGCAACCAGGCACGCGATGATGTTTACCTCGTCGGAGCTGCTCGCCGCTATGAGAAGGTCGGATCTCTGAATGCCGGCTTCGTTGAGCAGCTTGGGGTTGGCACCGTTACCGGCGATAACAAGCGCGTCGAGTTCCTCTGCCGCCCGTTCCACGAGCGTCTCATCCTGCTCGACGAGCACTACGTCGTGGCCCTCGTGCGAGAGCATGCGGGCGGTATTGAGACCGACCTCCCCGGCTCCGATGATCACCGTACGCAAGGCAACCTCCTACTCGCCGTCGGGCCTGATTAGCCGGGACCTGTCCAGGTCCTTCTTGAGTCCACCGACTATGATGACGTCTCCTTCGTGCAGCACCCTGTCGCCGCGGGGTAGTGACCCGGGTCCGTCCTTCGGCTTGAGGGCCACGACCGTGAGGCCAAGCTTTCTGAAGAGGGCCAGCTCGGAGAGGGATTTGTCCACCCACTCCTTCGGGACTTCGGCTTCGATCAGTGCCTCGTCTTCTCCGAGGTCGACGTAGTCCATGACGGCCGGGGACGCCATTATCCTCGCGACCTGCTCTCCCATCTCCCTCTCCGGCTGGACGACCCTGTCGGCGCCAAGTCGTTCCAGAACGCGCGCGTGGATTCTGCCCGTGGCGCGCGCTACCACGAAAGGTACCTCAAGCTCCTTCAGGGTCGCGGTCGCAAGGATACAGGCCTCGACGTGGTTCTCGCCTATCATCACCGCGGCGGCGTCGAAGCTTTCGACGCCGAGGCCCATCAGGATGTCCTCGTCTGTGGCGTCCGCGGTGACAAGGTGGACGTTCGGCAGGTCGTCGGCCAGGTCCTGGATGAGATCCTCTCTTGTATCTATGCCCAGAACGTCGTGCCCGAGGGAGTCCAGAGAGGCGACCATCGAGATCCCCAGCTGCCCGAGACCTATGACCACGAACTGCCGCTTCATCGGCCGCCGACGTGGATGGCCGGGCGTCGTTCCGGGTTCGGCTCGGCTTCACGCAGCACCTCGTGGGTGACGGGGGCTGTGTCGCCCTCTCCGAAGAGGATGTAGCGGATCAGGTAGACGATAGGGTTGCCTTCAGTCCAGCCAAAGTAGCAGTGCGGCGTCTTTCCCGTGGTGTCACGCAGATGGAGCAAGAAGGCTGCGATCGCGTTCGGGACGACCGAGCTTACGGAACGCAGTACCTGGTGATGTCCGATTTCAACGCCCCTCACCTCGAGCACATCCATGAACTCCGAGGCGTCCTCCACCTGCACCTCGAGGAAGAGGATCTTGTCGTCGGGCGGGATATGGTTGTCCTCGCGCTGCTCCCTCTCCTTCCTGGCGTACTCCTCCTCGGTGCCGTTCCGGCGGCGGTGGGCGACGAGGTGGATCTCACCCCTCGCGGCGGCCTCCTCGATAAATCTTTGGGCAGTTTCATCCACCTCTATACGCTCCTGGCGCAACTCGAGCGAGCGGCTGACACGGGAGACCAGGGAGATGAAGACTATCGCCCCGATAAAGAAGAGGGCGATCGTGATGCCGTCAGGGCGCTCGAAGACATTGGAGATTAGCGCGTAGACGAAGACGACGGTGATCACGCCGAAAAAGATGGTCCTGGACCTGGAGCCGCTCCGGCGGGTGGTCAGCGTGACGGCGAAGGCCGCCGAGGTCATCATCGCCAGCACGCCGGTCGCGTAGGCTCCGGCCTGCGCTTCCACCTCGGCAGCGAAGATGACCGTGACCACGATGGAGATAGCGGTGTAGACGATAACGAGCGGCCTGACAGCCCGGCCCCACTCGGGCGACATGCCGTAGCGGGGCAAATAGCGGGGCACGATGTTCAAGAGCCCCGCCATCGCGGAGGCGCCCGCGAACCAAAGGATGGTGATCGTGCTCACGTCGTAGATCGTTCCGAAGACGTTGCCAAGGTACTCGTGCGCCAGGTAAGAGAGGGCGCGGTCGCTGACCCCCTGCTCGAACTTCTGGGCCGAGATGAGCACGGAGGTCACGAAGCTCGTCGTGATCAGGTAAAAGCTCATGATCAGGGCTGCGACGAAGAGCATCTTCCTTGTATTGCGGATGCGTCCCTCGGGTTGCTCCGGATCGTCGTCCTCGTCGCCACGCACGAGCGGCATCATGCTCACGCCGGTCTCGAAGCCAGAGAGCCCGAGCGCGAGCTGCGGGAACACCAGGAATGAGACGGCGACCATCATCAGGGGGTTGCCGTAATTGCTGAAAAGCGCGTCCTGCCATCCGACGAAGGTATGAGGATGGCTGAAGACCTGATAAAAACCGGCGGCGACGACGACGAGGTTGACCAGAAGATAGACCCCGACGATGGAGACGGCGACGCCGATGGCTTCCTTGAAGCCTTTGAGGAAGACTGCGCCAAGCACCACAAGCAAGACGACCGTGATGGCGATCTCGTGGTCGCGGAACGCCCCTGGGACCAGGGGGTTCTCGACGACGTGTGCCGTCGCGTCGGAGGCGGAGAGGGTGATCGTTATGATCCAGGACGTGGCGACGAATCCAAGGAGGCAAAGGACGAACAGTTTCCCCTGCCAGAAAGAGAGGAGCCGTTCGAGCATCGCGATGGAGCCCTGGCCGTGCGGGCTCTCTTCGGCGACGACCCTGTACATCGGGAGCATCCCGAAAAGGGTCAGCAAGACGATAAGGAGCGTGGCTATGGGCGAGAGCGACCCGGCGGCGAGCGCGGCGATGCCCGGTATGTAGCCAAGGGTGGAGAAGTAGTCAACGCCTGTCAGGCACACGACCTGCCACCACGGATGCTGCTCCTCGCCCTCCCTCGCCTCGGGCCCCTGTACCTCCTCGATGCGCTCCCTGAGGAGCCAGCGCATGAACCGCCTGCGGGGGTGTTCCTTTGAAACGGTGGATTCGGCCACTACGCTCCTGATGCCGGCCCGACCCGGCGCTGTTGAGACGATGCGTACCCGTTCATGATCCGCCCAGGAAGTATAAGGTATGGAGGATTGCCGGGACAGAACGCTGAAGGACCCAATCCTCGAACCCTAATGTGCACTTCACCAAGCCGTTCCGTCAGGACCCTATCAGCGTTTCCTCGTTTCTCGCCAGCGCACCGCTAGAGGTGCAGTGCCTCGGCGACTAGCTCGGCGACTTCGGAAGGGTTTGTGGCGGCCCTTATGCCTGCTTCTCTGAGGGCCTCGCTCTTGGCTTCGGCGGTGCTCTCTCCGCCAGAGACGATGGCCCCGGCGTGTCCCATGGTTTTGCCCTCTGGCGCCGTGAAGCCCGCGATGTAGGCGACGACGGGCGTGCTCATCTCGCTCCGGACGTACTCAGCGGCGAGCTGTTCCGCGTTGCCCCCGATCTCCCCGATCATCACGGCGCATTCTGTCTCGGGGTCGGCCTCGAATTTGCTGAGGATCTCGATGAAATCCGTCCCGATTATGGGGTCGCCGCCGATGCCGACCGCCGTGCTCTGCCCTATGTCCCTCAGCGTTAGCTCGTTGACGATCTGGTAGGTCAGCGTCCCGCTGCGGCTGACGACGCCGACGTTTCCAGGCGTGAAGATGTCGCGGGGCATGATGGAGACGTTGGACTTGCCCGGCGAGAGGACACCGGGGCAGTTGGGACCTATAAGGGTCGCGTCCTTCATCGTGAGGTAGTCTGCTACCTGCATCATGTCGTGCACGGGGATACCCTCGGTGATGCAGCAGATGGTCGAGAGGCCAGCGTCAAGGGACTCGAAGATGGCGTCGGCGGCGAAGGGCGGAGGAACGAAGATGACGCTCGCGTTCGCGCCCGCGCTCTCCACGGCCTCCTCGACGGTGTTGAAGATTGGGACGCCTTCGTAGTCCTGACCGCCCTTGCCCGGCGTCACCCCGGCGACCACCTTCGTGCCGCTCTCCAGCATCCTGCCTGTGTGGAACGCGCCCTCCCTGCCTGTAATGCCCTGTACGACGAGCCGCGTTCCTTCATCTACGAGTATCGCCATGCTCTACTGTCCCCCGTCTCTAGCGAGCTCCACGGCGCGGCGGGCCGCCTCGAGCATCGTCTCCTCCGTGACCACGTTCTCCGGTGTGTTCTCGGCGAGTATCTGTCGTCCCTCCTCGGCGTTCGTCCCGTCCAGCCTGACGACGATGGGGAGTGTGATCCCGGTTCCCTCTATGGCGGAGAGAAGGCCCCTCGCTACCTCGTCACCGCGAGTTATTCCGCCGAAGATGTTGAAGAGCACGCTCTTGACCTGCTCGTTCGAAGTGACGATGTCCAGTGCGGTCGATATCTTCTCGGCGTCGGCCCCGCCGCCGACATCGCAGAAGTTGGCAGGCTCGCCGCCTGCCTGGGCGACGACGTCGAGCGTGCTCATCACGAGCCCTGCCCCGTTGCCGAGGATGCCGACGTCGCCGTCGAGCTTGACGTACTGTAACCCGACCTCCTGCGCCCGCTGCTCCTGCGGGTCAGCCGCCTCCACGTCGTGCAGCTCGGCAATGTCGGGGTGCCTGTACAGGCTCGTATTGTCCACCGTGACCTTCGCATCCAGCGTCAGGACGCGCCCGTCATCCGTCACGACGAGAGGGTTGATCTCGACCAGGCTCGCGTCGAGTCCCTCAAAGGCTTTGTAGAGGTTGTTGAGCGTCTTGCCCACGCCCTTTGCGGCGTCGCCTTCGAGCCCAGCGGCGAAGATGACCTCGCGCACCTGGTAGGGCAGGAGGCCGAGGAGAGGATCGACGTGCAGCCTGACGATCGCCTCCGGCTTCGTCTCGGCGACCTCCTCGATATCCACGCCGCCTTCTGTGGAGAACAGGATCAGGGGCCGTTTGGCGGTCCTGTCAACGGTGATGGAAAGGTAGAACTCCTTCTCTATTTGCGCGCCGCCCTCGACGTAGACGCGCCTGACGGTGTGCCCGCGGATGTCCATGCCGAGGATCTGCTCCGCCGCCTCTTCAGCCTCCTCCGGACCATGAACTACCTTGATGCCGCCGGCCTTGCCGCGCCCGCCTGTGAGGACCTGGGCTTTGATGGCCACGGTCCCGCCGAGCGTCTCGGCGGCCCTTCCGGCCTCCTCGGGCGTCCCCGCGACGATGCCGGGCAGCGTCTCCAGGCCGTAATTCCTCAACAGCTCTTTACCCTGATACTCGTAGAGATCCAAGACCAAAGTCTCCCGCGAAGCCCGCCATGACGCCGGTGATTATACAGAGACTGACCCGCCGCGTTCCGGTGGGCTCCCGCTTCTCAGAGGGGTATGCGCGCGCTGATCCTGGTTCCCTTGCCCTCTGCAGTCTCCAGCGTCAGCGTCCCTTGCAAGCGCGAGGTCCGCTCTCTCATGGAACGCAGGCCGAGGTGGCCGGGGAAGTCTCCCTCGGGATCGAAGCCGACGCCGTTGTCGGAGATATCGAGGGTTATCCATTGGGCATCGTTTCGTAATTTCATAACGACGCTGCTTGCGCGGGCGTGCTTGGCCGTGTTGTGCAGCGCCTCCTGGGCGATGAGGTAGAGGGACTCTTTGGTCTCTATGGTAGCTTCGGGCTCGTCGCAAAGCATGGTCTGGACCTGGATCTCATGGCGGGCCCGCAGCGCGGCCGCCTGCTTATCGAGCGCGGGCACGAGACCTTCCTTCTCCAGGGACTCCGGGCGCAACTCGAAAATGAGGGCCCGCATTTCAGCCAGTCCAGCCTGGGCCAGAGACATGACGTAGTTCAGGGGCTCGGCGGCCCGCCTGGGGTCGCCCTCCGACAGATCATCGCTCGCCGTCTTGACGCCAAGGGCGATGCCGTAGAGCGCCTGGGAGACAGAATCGTGCAACTCGCGGGCGAGCCTCTGGCGTTCCTCGAGGGCCGCCTTCCCACTGGCTTAGTCTGGGAATAGACCTGGGCGTGGATGGCCCGTCCCCGGACGATACAGGCGGCGTGGGCGCAGGTGCCAACAAACTCCAGAACAAGCCGGTCATAAACTCCGCTGTAAACGTGGGCCGCAGAACCGTCACCAAGGGAAGCAGAACAGCAGCCAAGGCGCCTTCTACACTATCCAGTTCAAGGGTACCAACGAGGGCAAGAAGCTCATAGGGGAGAAGGTCGTCGGCACGGACTTTGACGGCAACGTCTCCATCCGCCTGCGCGTGCGGCGGGTTGGCGGAGCGATAATCGCAACGGCCACCAAGAACTCTACGGGAGACACCTCCGAGTTCTCCGCGAAGAAAGCGGTGCGCGTGCGATAGCACCTCATGAACATCCACGATCGGCGCGGGGCGATCGAGGTCCCGCACCTTCACCGGGAAAGAAGGGGCAAGACAGCCGACGAAAGTGATACCCAGGTACTCTGTTATCATGGGATGCGAGTTCGCAAGAGGGGTTGGCTACAGAAATACGTGAGGTTGATCAAGAGACCGGGATTGCAGCCGCTCATGGCCCCAGTAACTTTGCGGAAGGCGCCTCACGCCTCTGGAATACATTAGTTCGTACGGTAAGGTACGCTGCACGAAATGGACGCTAACGACCTTTCCCAACTTCAGCTCGTGGAGGCTGGGAGGGCGGCGTTGGTCCGGGGAGCGTGGGAGGAAGCCCGTACAGCGTTTGAGCGCGCGCTGTACGCCGGAGATAGGGATGAAGCAAAGCATTCCGTCTCGGTGGTGCTTGACCTGGAGGGGAACGCCGAGATCCTGGATGGACTGGCAGAGGCGCTGTGGTGGCTGGGTGAAATCAGGGAGTCTCTCGACTGCTGGGAGCGAGCATATTCGGGATTCCGCCAGCGGCCCGACCCTGTCCAGGCCACCGTCGTCGCCATTCAGCTCGGCCTTATCTACGACGCCAACCTCGGAAATCATGCAGCCGCCGCCGGGTGGGTGGCGCGCGCCGCACGGCTGGTCGATGAGAACGCCATCGAGCCTTTGCGGGGCTGGGTATTGATCGCCAGGGCGGTCGAGGCTTCCGATCCCGGTCAGCATGAAGCCCTTGCCCGCCAGGCATATCAACTCGGCCAAGCTTCCGGCGACCGCGATCTGGAGCTGTTCGGGCTCACCCAGATCGGAGTCGCCATGATAGATCAGGGCAGGATCGCAGAAGGCATGGCCTTCCACGACGAGGCGATGGCGGGCGCGCTCGCCGGTGAGGGGCAGCTGCATACCGTGGTCTTCACGGCCTGCGAGATGATGATGTCCTACAGTCGCTGCGCACAGCACCAGCGAATGGCACAGTGGATACGGGCGGCGGACCGGTTTGTCGAGCGATACGGCTGTCCGTACCTCAATGCTTCCTGCCGCACCCACTACGGTGAGGTACTGTTCTCCACCGGAGACTGGCCCCGCGCGGAGGAAGAGTTGCGCGCGGCGTTGCGCTTATCGGAGAACTCCCTGCCCACCGTCCGGGCCAAGGCGCTGGCGAGGCTGGCCGAACTACGGCTGGCACAGGGCCGCATCGAAGAGGCCGAGCGGCTCATGGTGGGCTTCGAGGGCTATGAAGCATCCGCTCCCGTGTACACACATATTCACCTGCTACGGGAGAGGTTCGCCCTGGCTGCTGCGACGGCCCGGCGCTGGCTCGGCGTGATCGGTGAGAACCGGCTGGAGAGCGTGCCGCTTCTGGAACTGCTCGGTGAGGCCGAGATCTGTCAATCCCGGATCGAAGCGGCCGCAGGGAGGGGCCGCACGCTCGTCGAGATAGGCCGTGCTCTCGATTGCCAGGTCATGCTGGCGCGAGGCGAGCGCCTGCAAGGGCGAGCTCTTGCGGCTGCCTCGGACCCGGAGGCAAAGGGGCATCTCGACACGGCGTTGCGAGCGTTCATTCGGCTCGATCTGCCCTTCGAGGCTGCCCGCACACGCCTGCTGCTCGCGCAAGCCCTGCGTGACCTTGACTCCGAGGTCGCCGAAGCTGAGGCCCGCGCGGCACTTGCCTGTTTCAGGAAGCTAGGCGCGGTCACGGACGCCGAGGCCACGACCACCGTGCTGCGTGATATTGAGACCAGCTCACGCAAGGGAACCGGCAAGACACCCGATCTGGCCGTCCTGACCAGACGGGAGGTAGAAGTCCTCCGCCTTGTGGCGCAGGGCCTGAGTGACAAGGAGATCGCCACCAGGCTCGTCCTGAGCCGACACACTATTCATCGCCACATCCATAGTATCCTCACTAAGCTGGATCTTCCGTCGCGCGCAGCCGCTGCGGCATACGCTGCCCGGCACGGCCTGCTCTAGCAACTCCCGATGTAGCCAAAGTTGGCTATAAACCAATCCCCGCCAAAATAGCCAACATTAGCGAAGTCGTGGTTGCAGACGGCGTATAGGCTCATTGAGCTAGGGAAGCTATGAAAGGAGATGACCGCTATGTCGGAAGGTAACGAGGCTGTGGTGCGCAGGGAGTTCAAGGAGATGTTCAACCAAGGGGGCAACCTCGACGCCGCCGGGGAGATCTACACTCCCGACTACGTCGGCCACGAGCCTGTCTTCGGGGATGCATAAGGGACGGAGGGAGCCAGGGCGTTCGCTGCCGACTTCCGCCAGGCTTTCCCTGACCTTCAGACCACCATTGAGGACATGGTGGCCGAGGGAGACAAGGTTGTAACCCGCTTTAGGGGTCGTGGCACCCACCAGGGCGAGACAGAGGACCTTGGGCTCCCAACGGGCAACCGGATTGATGTAACGGGCATCACCATCGAACAGTTCTCCGAAGGCAAGATAGTAGAAGACTGGACCAACTTGGATGCCTTGGGCCTGCTGCGGCAGCTCGGGCTCCTCTCAGAACAGCAGTAGGTCGGGGCGGCAGTTCCTTGCGGGGCCGAGGCTTAGAAACCTCGGCCCGAGAACGCAATAACCTGGTAGCTGTCAAGGTCACGTCTACACGATCACGACTTCTTAAGTTCGCCGATGCTACGGAGTGAATTACGAGGATACTCAGTCCGACGAGTATCTTCTTGACACGAACTCAGAGGAGGAAGGAGATGCTGCTCCAGGACAAGAACGCCGTGATCTACGGAGCGGGTGGGGCGATCGGCGGCGCGGTGGCCCGCGCCTTCGCCCGCGAGGGGGCCAGGGTCTTCCTCGCTGGCCGCACCCAGACAAAGCTTGAGGAGATGGCCGAGGAGATCCGCTCCGCTGGAGGAGTGGCCGACACGGCGCAAGTAGATGCGCTGGACGAAAAGGCTGTCGACGAACATGCTGACGCCGTGCAAGCAGCGGCCGGAAATATTGACATCTCCTTCAACCTCATCACACACCCGTACGTACACGGAACTGCGATGGAGGAGATGGCGGTCGAGGATTACATGGCGCCTGTCGTGACCGCCGTAAGGACGACCTTCTTGACCGCGAGGGCAGCGGCGCGGCATAT
>DASSJP010000360.1:0-8700 GCA_035691165.1 Rubrobacter sp. | reverse complement strand
GTCGCTGGGGTCGATCATCGGGTCAGGATGGCTCTTCGGCGCCCTGACCTCGGCGCAGATCGCCGGCCCCGCAGCGATAATCTCGTGGATACTGGGAGCCATAGTGATGATGGTTCTGGCGCTGGCCCACGCCGAGCTCGGTAGCATGTATCCGGTGGCCGGAGGATCGACCCGGTATCCGCACTTCGCGTTCGGCAGTCTTGCAGGGTTCGTAATAGGGTGGGCCGTGTGGCTCGGTGCCGTCACAGTCGCGCCCATCGAGGTACTGGCGGCGCTGCAGTACCTCACGCATTACTTCCCGTGGCTCACCGACACGACGGCCGGCGTGACCGTCCTGACGGGAGTTGGCATCGTCATCTCCATCATACTCATGGCCCTATTCACGGTCATCAACCTCATCGGTATCCGCCTGCTCGCCGAGTCGAACAACATAATCATGATCTGGAAGGTGGCGATCCCCTTCCTGGCGGTCGCCGTCATAATGATCCTGTCCTTCAACACCTCCAACTTCACCGCCGGCGGCGGCTTCGCCCCGTTCGGGCTAGAGGGCATCCTGAGTGCCCTATCCGTCGGGGGAATAATCTTCGCCTACCAGGGCTTCGAGCAGGCCATCCAGCTCGGAGCAGAGACCCACAACCCGCAACGCAACATACCGCTCGCCGTCATCGGGTCGATGGTGGTCGGGGTCGTCCTGTACATCCTGCTGCAGGTCGCTTTTATTGGTGCCATCGATCCCCAGGAAGAGCTCAAGAACGGGTGGGCTGAGATCTCGTTCCCCGGGGCCGCCGGTCCCTTCGCCGGGCTTGCCACCCTGGTGGGCGCCGGCTGGCTGGCGACGCTCCTGTACATAGACGCCTTTGTCTCCCCGGCAGGCACCGGCCTCATCTACACTGCTTCGAGTTCGCGCCTCTCTTACGCCTTCGCCCGCAACCACTACATCCCGAGGCAGTTCGGCTTTATCAACAACAGGGGTGTTCCTATCGTGAGCATCATCTTCTCCTTCCTGGTCGGCTGCTTTATGTTCCTGCCATTCCCGGGATGGCAGCAGCTCGTCGGCTTCATCATAGCGGCGACCGTAATCGGGTACGCGGCGGTACCGCTCGCGCTGGGCGCGATGAGGCGCCAGGAGCCCGACCACCCGCGGCCATTCAAGCTGCCGGCCGGCGAGGTGCTGGCGATACTCTCCTTTATCGTGGCGAACCTGGTCATCTACTGGAGTACCTGGGACGTTATCTGGCATGTGGAGATCGCGATGGTCCTTGGCCTCGTGCTCCTCGGCATAGGTCATATAGTCAACCCTTCGGAGATGACCCCGTCCCTCGACTGGAGGGGTGGATCCTGGGTGTGGCCGTACTTGATCGGTCTGGCGATACTTTCTTACCTCGGGCCTGAGGATTTCGGCGGCCGTGGAACCATCCCGTTCGGCTGGGATATACTCGTCATGGCGGTCTTCAGCGTCGCTATCTACTACTACGCCATGTCGGTGCGACTTTCGCCCGAAGAGGTGCGGCGCCACGTCGCCGATGCGAGGGAGGAAGTAGAGCAAGTGGAAGAGGAGGTCGCGATCTAACGCTAATTCGAGAGGCTAGGGGTGGGCTGACCCGCCCCTAGCTGCCGACGGGAAGCAAAGAATCACGCTACGCCGCACCACTCTGTCAGGAGGCATGCGACCGTACTGGTCGCTCTCAGAAGCTCCGTGACGCTGATGTGCTCGTCCGGGGCGTGCGCCACGTTCACGTCCCCTGCGCCGTACATGACGCAGGGCATGTCCCCGAAGTGGATGAACAGCCGCATGTCGGCGCCGTAGGGGACGCCCTCGACGGCGGGCTTCTCGCCCGTCACCCACTCGTGGGCCTTCTTGACGGCCTCGCAGATCGGGGCGTCAGGCGGAACCTCGGCGGGGGCGAACTGTCCACCGAACCACTCGAGCTTTGGCGGGTGTTCCCGCAGCCACGGGTCGCGTCCGGCGACGGTGGCGATACGCTCGGCGACGAGGTCTTTGAAGGGATCTACCTCCTCACCGGGGATCAAGCCTACCCGGCCCTCCGCGACGAGCGATTCAGGGACGGTCGAGGCCCAGTTGCCTGCCCTCACGACGCCTATGTTGATGGGCACCTTGTTCCTCACGCCGTCGTAGAGGGGATGGCTGAGGACGCCGTTTCGCTCCTGCTCCAGCTCACGCAGGTTCTCGAAGATGGGGACGAACTTCTCCAGAGCCGAGACGCCCTCGTCGCGGACGGCGGCGTGGGCCGACCGGCCCTGGATCTTCAGCCTGAAGACGAGCGAGCCGCCCTGGGCCGGCACGAGCGCGAGGCGGGTCGGCTCGGTAATGAGGGCGGCGTCGGCGCGGTACCCGCGCAGGACGGTCGAGAGGGCGCCGAGGCCCCCGTTCTCCTCCCCGACCGTCGCGGCCACGGTGACGTCGCCGCGCAACCCGAGGCCGAGGTCCGAGAGGGCGTCGAGCGCGACGAGGTACGTCACGAGACCGCCCTTCATGTCGCAGGAGCCGCGTCCGTAGAGCAGGTCGCCCTCAAGATCCCCCGATAACGGGTCCCCTTTCCACACATCCGGGTCTCCAGGGTCCACCGTGTCAGTGTGGGCGTTGAGCAGTATGGAGCGCCCGTCACCTGTCCCTCTCCTGATACCGGCGACGTTCGGACGATTCTCGTAGGAGCCCTGCTCACCGACGTGGTCCCTGTACGGTTCCATCTCCTCAGGCGTCGCCTCCCACGTGTCTACCTCGAAACCGCGTTCCGAAAAGGCGCGCTCGACGACCTCCCCCACGGCGCCCTCATCTCCCGTCACAGAAGGCACGCGCACCAGTTCCTGCAGTAACAGCACCGCTTCCTCTCGCCTGGCCTGCACGGCGCCGCGAACCGCCTCCGCGAGATCCTCGTCCAGTTTCACCATGCGTCCTCCTGTCCTGTTCACGGTAACGCGGCACCGTAGCACGAGGTCAGTTTCTCGGCAACGCACCGCCTGCTTGACTGGATCACGTTGTGTAAACTAGTATTGCCATTTTGGAGCGGGGCTTGGAGGGTCTGGACCCCGAGTAGAGGGATGCCGTACCCAGCTAACTTGCCGGCGGCCGGGTCCGTCCGCGATCACCCTTTCCATCGCGGCTGGATTAGATTACTACGCAGGAATACAGGAGGACAGGTTCACGGTGACAGGACGGTCGAGCAGCCTCTTTCCAGCGGTGCTCGTCCTCGCCGTTGCTATGGCCGTTACACTGGTTCTCATCGTCGGCTGCAGCGCGGGAACCGACGAGACCTTCGAGGGAGCCGCCGCTCCGGGGGATGAAACCACGGGTCCGGCGGGGATCGTGGGAGGGAAGATCACGGTCGCCTCCAACATCGCGTATCCGCCGTTCGAGTACTCGCCCAGAGGCCAGCCGCGAGGATTCGACATAGACCTGATGAACGAGATCGCAGAAAGAGCCGGCTTCAAGGTCAGGTACAAGAACGTCCGGTTCGACAGTATCCTGCGCGGGCTCAACGAAGACCTCTTCGACGGGGCCATCTCCGCCATGACCATAACCAAAGAGCGCGAGCAGCAGATAGACTTCTCGGACCCGTACTTCAACGCTGACCAGTCGCTCATGGTGGCCAACTATTCGGAAGTCCAATCCATCGACGACCTCACCGAGGCTCCTGTCGGGGTCCAGTCAGGTTCGACGGGCCAGATCAAGGCCGAAGAGCTACTCGATGACGGCCAGATAGGGGAGATCAAACCTTACAGGACCATCGGTGAGGCCTTCGTCGCGCTCCGCGGCGGCAAGGTCGATGGTGTGATCTACGACCTCTCCGCCGCGCACAGGGAGATCGTTAAGAGCGGCGGGGCTATCAGGTTCGTCGAGCCCATCTCGACGGGCGAGCAGTACGGCATAGCCTTCCCAAAGGACAGCCCGCTCGTAGATCCCGTAAACGAGGCACTGGCGGAGATCAAGGCAGACGGCACCTACGAGAGACTGTACAGGAAGTGGATCGGGATGCCTCCCGAGGAGATACCATAGTGAGCCTATCAGCACGTCGCTTCGCGGCTTGTCAGCTCCGTACGCCCGGGGTCTCGCCCTGTCGCAGGGGAGCATCTCTCCCTGCCTCGGGCGAGGCCTACCACCTGGCTGAAGTACTGAGAGTCATTGTCGGGCGGCGTGCTGACTTGCTGAAATGCTGACAAGCGGAGGCGTCAGCCGGAGCGTGCTGAAAGTTGCCGAAGGCAACGTGCTGAAACCCACCGAAAGTGGCGTGCTCCGTTGACAGCCATCCTGAGGTCCGTGCTTTCAATCTCCGTGGCGACCATTCTCTCCAGGGCGACGGGGTACGCGAGGTGGATGGCCCAGGCCGCGGCCCTCGGCGCCGGGTACGTGGCAGACGCCTACACGGCCTCCATCCTGTTGCCCAGCCTGATCTACGAGCTGTTTATGGGCGGCATACTCTACTCGATCTTTATCCCCGTCCTGGTCGACCGCATTACGCAGGTTGGAGAGGCGGACGCCAGAAGGCTGACAAACGCCCTTTTCACGCTGGTGCTGCCGCTTATGGTGGTCCTTTCGATCATAGGCATCATATTCGCCAGGCCGCTGGTACTGCTCGTCACGGACTGGCAATCAGGGCTCCCCCCCGCACAGGCAGAGCGGACCCTGGATCTCGCGGTGATGTTCTTCAGGATCTTCATCCTGCAGATGTTCTTCTATGGCATCAGCACCATCGGTACGGGCGTATTGCAGGCCCACAGGCATTTCTTCCTGCCGACCTTCGCCCCCGTGCTGAACAACCTGATCGTGATAGCGTCCTTTGTCGTCTACGCCCTGCTCGTCGGCGTCGACCAGACCTTCGCCTTCTACGTGCTCGCAGTAGGGGTCACGGCGGGGGTCGCCGTCATGGCCCTGGCGCTCGTCCCGACGATGTGGAGCCTCGGCTACAGGCCGCGTCCGCAACTGGGCCATCCCGCCCTGCTCCCCACGGCCAGGCTCGCGGGGCCGATGGTCGTGCTGGTGGCCGCCTCCGTCGGTTTCCAGCTCTTCGGCGCTTACCTCGCCACGGGTTTCGAGGCGCTCTCGGAGCTCAACTACGCCTTCACGATCTTCTCGCTCCCCTACGGCGTCTTCGTGGTCGCCATCGCGACCGCGCTCATGCCCGAGCTCTCCGAGAAGCACTCCCGCAGGGACGCAGATGGTTACCGCGAGACGTTTTCCTTCGGGCTCAGGACGATGGTCTTCGTCGTCATACCGTCTGCGGTGGGCTTGATCTCACTCTCCGTGCCCATCGTCGGGCTGCTCTACCAGCGCGGAAACTTCGACGCCGGGGATACGCAGACGGTCTCCGGACTGCTCGTGGTCTACGGGGCCGGGTTGCTAGGCTACTCGGTGTACTTCTACCTCGTGCGGGCCTTCTACTCGCGGCAGAACACGAAGACTCCGGCCATATTGAACGTCGCCATCTTCTTGCTCTACGCCGCCCTCGCCTACGGGCTCTCCCGCGTGTGGGGCGTGACCGGCGTGGTGCTCGCGCTCTCCATAGCCTACGCCGTGCTCGCCGTCCTTAGCCTCGCCGCGATGCGCCAACAGATAGGGCGGATAGACGGCGAACGCCTCCTCCGCTCGCTTCTCAAGATTCTTCTGGCCGGGGCACTCATGTATGCCACGGCCATGACAGGAACGGCGCTCCTCGGGGTGGGCTCGGACTTTGCGGGACGCCTGCTCATCCTCGTCACGGTGGGCGGCGCCTCGCTCGCCGTCTATCTAGGTGTGGCTTACATCCTGCGGACGGAAGAGCTGAAATCCGTCGTCGCCCTCCTGCGGCGGCGTTCCGCCGGAAAGGCCGCGAACTAGAGCATTCCACAGGGAGGCGAATCTCTCTGTAGAAGCCATCAGCTTCTCACCACTAGGAGCCTTTCTGGGAGCCTTCTGAATTCTCCTGGGTCTGTGAGTTCCAGACGGCGCTCGAGAGATTCTTGATCATGTCCTCGCCCTGGTACACGTCGGCCGTGCCATGCTTGCTCAGGATCGCAACGACGTAGCGGTGGTCTCCTGACTGGACGATGCCGACGTCGTCGTAGACCCTGTAGAGCCATCCCGCCTTGTTCGCGGCGTCCACGCCCGCCGGCAGGCCGGCGTCGAGCCACCAGTCGAGCTCGTCCAGGTGCATGAGGTCGATCATGTACCCGCAACTCTTCTCACTAGCGGCCTTGCCTTCGGCTATCTTCTGGAGCATGGTCGCCATGTCGCGGGGCGTGCTCCTGTTGTCGAGGGCGGGAACGGCGCCCCTCTCGCTGCTCACCTTCTGGTAGAGCAGCGTGTCCTTGGCCCCCATAGAGCGGGCGACCTCGTTCACGTAGTCTGCTCCCCCCACCGTGCGAACGAGGGCGTTGGCCGCGACGTTGTCCGACTGGGTCATCATCAGCAGCAGCAGGTCGCCCACCGTCTGCTTCGTCCCTGCCTCCTCCCATTGCAGCCATCCTGCTCCTGCGGCCCAGTCCTCTTCCTTGATCTCGATCTCCTGCGAGAAGCTGAGGTCCCCCTCATCAACCTTGCGATAGACGGCCACCATGATCGGGACCTTGATGATGGAGGCGGTGAAGAACTTCTCGTCCGGCCTGATCCCGTACCCGAAGCCCTTGTTGAGGTCCCATACGTATAGGCCGGCGACCCCGTTGTAGCCTTCGATCTCCTGCCGCGCCTCTCCGAGGACCTTCTCGACCCGCTCGCGGTCTGACTCGGGCACGCCGTTCATGACCGGCTCCGTCGATGCAGACTCGGCTGGTCCGACGTCAGGCAGGTCTTTCAGATCCATCTTCTCGATGGTCGGCTCGGGGACTTTCGCCGCGAACACGTTCTCCGGATAGAGGTACTGGATGAGGTCATCAGGCACCCCGGCCAGGGGAACCACGTCGTTCTTCGCGTAGTCAGGCTCGTCTGCGCGGACGGACTTCTCGGCCCTCCACGAATCTCCGTCCCAATGGGTAAAGACGACGAAAGGTTTTCCCTCACCCGCCGGCTCGACGCGTACGGAGGCCCACGACTTGTCTATCTTGCTCCTGTAAACGTGCTTTATGCTCTCGGGGGTCGTCCCTGGAAGCTCGGGGGCGAGCACGACGTAGGCGGCCGCCTCGGGTGTGGGCTGATCGGGGTCGGGCGCGGACTCCTCTTGAGCCGCTCTGTCGGGCTCCTTCGCGGAGGCTTCTCCTGCTTTCCCTTCCTCACTGTGCCCGGGCTCCTCACGGGACTGCGAAGGAGCGTCTTCCTTCGAAGGGCCGGAGGGGCTGGCGAAGAAAGCTCCATCCGAGGTCCGGCCCGCGACGTACACGGCTCCCACAAGGAGCAACACAAGCGCAGCCAGGACGCCCAGCCTCTGGAGCAACCGGCTGCGGCGTTGCTTGGCGAACATCTTGCGGCGGGAGAACATGTTCACAGATCGCTAGTGGGGGCTTGCCCAACCGGTGGTGTTCGTGGGATCCGACCACCCCGCGACCCGCGGGGCAGAGGTGTCGTAGTGCGGCGCGTTCTCGGGGACGGGCGGGTTGAAGCTGTAGCGGTACGTGTACAGGAAACCGTCGCGGATCACCTTGCCGTCCTCGGTAACCTTCTTGTAGGTGTTGTACTTGATCCCCTTGACGGAATCCTCGTATATCTTCACCGTGCGCATCTCGACCTTCTTGCCCGTGGGCTGGCCGAGGATCTGGGCGTTGAGGAAGCCCTTGTCGTCAACCCACTCGCGGATGACGATGTAGCCGTCCGTGGTGTTCTTGAACTGCATGTCCTGGGCACCCCATCCGTTCTCCCCGAACCACACGGTCGCGTCGAACCCAGGCTTTATGTATGGGAGTACAGCGTAGTGTGGGTGACGCTCGACGATCTGGAGCCCGGCGTAGTTGGCAGCCATGTACAGCGTCGAGGAAACCTGGCAGAGTCCGCCGCCGTTGGCGACGCCGATACCACCGTTGGAGAAGGTCTTCGCCTCCTTGTATTTGAGCGACGCCGTCAGATCGTTGAACGAGAACACCTCGCCCGGTGCAAGGACGGTGTTGTTCACGGCCTTTGCGGCCAGCTTCATGTTGTACTGGCGGTTCGGGTTGGAGTCCCAGAGGAAGTCGGTCTGGTACTTCCCGATGACCTCCTTGGGCCTGTACTTCTGGACCTCCGCCGTGGAGACCTCGGGCTTCGGGGCGGGGCCCTGGGCGATGGGCACCTGCCCGCTCATGTTCTTGAGCGCCCCTTCGAGGTTCGCCAGGGTCTCCTCCTGATCCAGGACCCGCCCGTCATGGGCTTCTTTGACTTCTATCTTCCCGTCGTCGGTGACGCTGAAGGAGGCGTTCTGGGGTTTCTCGTTGAACTTGTCAGCCAGCGTATCCAGCGCGCTCCTGGCCTTGTCCTCCTCGTATCCGGCGACGAGGTCGACCTGCACCCCTCCCAGATACGAGCGCGAGGCGTCGGAGAACTGTTGGATCACGTTCCCCCTCCGCCCGACGGAGTAGGCCTCGTCAACGGCCGAGGCGGCGTTCACCTTCACGCCAAGGTCGTCGCCGCCCAGGGAGAAGCTCTCTTTACCATCTACGAAGGAGATCTTCTGGAAGGTCGCCGAGGCGTCGCGCTCTATGGCCTTGCGTGCCTCATCCTTGGTCATCCCGCCTACGTCGACGGAGCCGATGCGGACGCCGCGGTTGATCTCGTCTTCTGCCCCGGCCAGGTAGTCTACGGCG
>DASSJP010000359.1:0-7313 GCA_035691165.1 Rubrobacter sp. | reverse complement strand
CCGAGGACGATGAGCCGACGCTCAGGCCGCGATCGCTAGACGAGTTCGTCGGGCAGGAGGATCTCAAGAAGAACCTCAGGATCTTCGTTCAGGCTGCCAAGCAGCGGTCGGAGCCGCTTGACCACGTGCTGTTCGCCGGTCCGCCAGGGCTCGGGAAGACGAGCCTGTGCCGCATCCTGGCCGAGGAGATGGGGGTCGGGCTCAGGCCAACGAGCGGTCCGAGCCTGGAGCGTGCGGGGGACATGGCGGCCATCCTCACTTCGTTGGAGGAGGGTGATTTCCTGTTCATAGATGAGATTCACCGCCTCAACAGGCAGATCGAAGAGGTCCTCTACCCCGCCATGGAGGACTACGCGATGGACATCGTGCTCGGGCAGGGACCTTCGGCGCGTACGATCAGGATGGACCTACCGCATTTCACCCTCGTGGGCGCAACGACCAGGACCGGGCTCATGACCAAGCCCCTGCTCGACCGGTTCGGGTTCTCGGCCAGGCTCGAATACTACGGGCCGGAAGACCTGGAGAAGATCGTGGTCCGCAACGCCAGGATACTGGATATCCCGATCACCGTCTCCGGCGCCTGGCAGCTTGCTCGCCGCAGCCGCGGCACCCCGCGGGTCGCCAACCGGCTCCTGAAGCGGGTCCGGGACTACGCAGAGGTCGTCGGCGACGGCAGGATAGATGAGGAGACCGCCAACGCCGCGCTGGAGATGCAGGGCGTAGACCACCTCGGCCTCGACAGGGCAGACAGGGATTATCTCGGGCTCGTCATTGACAAGTTCGACGGCGGGCCCGTGGGCGTCGGCACTATCTCCGTAGCGCTCGGAGAAGCGCGAGACACGGTCGAAGACGTCTATGAGCCCTATTTGTTGCAGAGTGGACTGATCCAACGTACCCCCCGAGGTCGTATCGCCACCCACAGGGCCTACGACCACCTTGGCGTCCCCGTCCCGAACGGAGGATAGACCCAGGCGGACCTGTCTGGGGCTAGAGCTCGGCCATAGAGTTGCCGATACTGATACCGTGATGCGCTACGACGTTGAACCGTTGAATTTGTCGGAAGCCACAGGTGAAGGAGACCTCTCTTTCGCTGCTTTCAGCCTGGCGCATGCGGAATGCGGCGACGACGTGCTGGAGGTACGCATCGGCGAACACACGCTGCTCGAGTGGTGCATGGCGTGCGCAGTCATGAGGATTTTCGGTCTGCGCGAGATGTGATCCCTATCGTCGCGCTCTCCTGCGGGTCTCCGGTACGGGTGTAAAACCTGAACCGGGCGGTCTTCCACCGCGTAGAATATATCAGCCCTTGCGTAGTGCCTCCTGGTGGTGTTAGTTTCGGGTCTACGAGGTAGGTTCATCCAAGGCATGCCGGTGAAGCAGAAGATTAGAGGCAAGATGGCTGACCAGGGTAGTGCGCCCGACGTGAGGACGGATTCGCAGGCGTGGCTCGAGCAGGCGCCGAAGGTCTCCGACGCGTTGAAGAAAGGAATGTTCATCTCGCTAGTCACCTGGAGCGGTCGGGAGGTGAGGGGTGTGATCTGCGACCGGGAACAGGAGGGCTTGCTGCTTGACATTAGTGCGTCCGCGGATGGCTCAGACGGGTACGTGTTCCTGCCGTGGTCAAGCGTAGAGCAGGTGAACATCAGGTCGGTATCGCCCAGGCGGGTCAAGGTTCTCTAGGCAGAAACGGGTGGACTTGAGACGGACGGCGTTCGGGGCGGCGAAGACCTTCGAGGAGCGCTTCGACGCCCTCAGGTTCAGGATCAAGCGGCGCTTCGGGCTGCTCGACCCTTTCGAGATCCTGCCCTACCGGGGACACGGCACACCGCGGGAGCTTTTCTTGAAAGGCCGCGTCCTTGAGGAGGCTGGCATCACGCGTTCCGGCCACGACGACACCGTGTGGCAGAACGTCCGCAACATGGCGCGCCGCTTCGCGAGCGACGAAGTAGCCGGCGCGCGCGTGAGGGCTTCTTTCGAAGGGTTGGGTGTCGAGGCCAAGGCCGACGTCGAGGGTTTCTTCGAGGTGACGTTCCGGTTGCCGGAGCCGCTCGACGTTCAGGCAGGCTGGTACCCGGTCGAGCTGGAGTTGCTCTCTCCGCCTTCGCCTGGAGGGGGGCCGGTACGCTCGACGGGGCAGGTGCTCGTGCCGCAGGGAGCGCGGTTCGGGGTGATCAGCGACCTCGACGATACCGTTGTGCGCTCCAGCGCGACCAGAGTACTGAAGATGGCCTGGATAGTGCTGCGCAACAACGCCCACACGCGGCTGCCTTTCGATGGCGTATCCGCCTTCTATAAGGCGCTCCAACTCGGTAAGGACGGCCAGTCTTTCAACCCGATCTTCTACGTCTCAAGCAGCCCGTGGAACATATACGACTTGCTGGAAGACTTCCTCGACGTGCACGGCGTCCCTCACGGTCCACTGTTCCTCAAAGACTGGAGCCCGACAGTTCTCGGGAAGCACAAGGATTACAAGATCTGGGTGATCCGCAGGCTACTGGAGACGTATGGGGATCTTCCCTTCGTCCTGATCGGTGACTCGGGGGAGGAGGACCCTGAGATCTACCTCCATGCCGTGCGCGAGCACCCGGGACGTATCCTGGCGATCTATATCCGCGACGTTACATCAGCCAGGCGCGACGCCGAAGTTGCGAGCATAGCCGAGGAGGCTCGTGGCCTCGGGACGGAGATGGTCGCCGTGCAAGACACGGCGACAGCCGCCGAGCACGCTTCCTCTATCGGCCTCATAGCGACGGACGCGGTGGCAAGGGTCCGATCCGAAAGCTCAGCGCGTTCCTGAAGTAGCCTCCGAAGACGCACGACGATCTTCTCCGGTTCGTCAGTCTCCTCGGTGTACACGTACGTGTAAAATGCGTGTTAAATCCATGTTACACGCGACGAGAGCGAGGAGCATGAAGGAGCGCGAGCAGGAGGAGTCGCAGGAGCAGACGGGGGAGGACAGGCAAGAGCGGACCGCGCGGGAGATGATCGAGCTCCTCAACGAGCTGAGGGTGATCCTGCCCGGCGTGCAGGTACTCTTTGCTTTCCTGCTCACGGTACCTTTCGCCCAACGCTTTCCGCAGCTAACCGGCTTTCAAACGGGGGTGTTCTTTGCGACGCTTATGTGCACCGCTATCGCGACGGCGCTCCTCATAGCGCCCTCTTCTCAGCACCGCATCCTCTGGCGCGAGGGCGTGAGGGAGAAGCGGCTGGAGCTGGGGAACACGCTCACCATAGCCGGTCTGATCTTCCTGGTCCCGGCCATGGTCGGGGTCATTTTCGTGATCAGCGACCTGATCTTCGGCCTGACCACTGCAATTATCGTGACGCTTCTGCTGGCCCTGTTTTTCGTGCTGCTGTGGTTCATCCTACCGCTCAGGTACCGCGGCGAAGGGGAAAGCTGAAGCGCGCAGCCTTGTCAGTAGGGTTCGTACTCGACGAAGCCCAGGCGGGCGCAGATGCTCTTCCCCGGGCGGATGTTAAAGCAGGAGCTAGTCTCTTGACCCTAGCTTCGGGTCCGTGACGGCTCCTTCTGACGCAGAGGAGACGAGGGCTGCGTACTTCGCCATCACTCCTGTCGCGAAGCGGGGCTCCGGCTCCCGCCATTGATCCAGCCTGGCTTCCAGTTCTTCAGAGGGCAGATCCACGCTCAGGGTCCTGTTCTCGATATCGAAGGTGACTATGTCCCCGTCACGCAGAGCGGCTATGGGACCGCGGTGTGCGGCCTCGGGGGCGACGTGTCCTGCCATCAGGCCGCGTGTCGCGCCCGAGAAACGACCGTCTGTGAGGAGGGCGACGGTTTCTCCGAGACCCTGCCCGACGAGGGCGGCGGTGACGCCGAGCATCTCACGCATTCCGGGTCCGCCCCTGGGGCCCTCGTAGCGGATCACGACGACGTCATCGGCTGAGATGCCGCCGGCCTGTACGGCGCTCATGGCATCCTCCTCGGAGTCGAAGACGCGGGCCGGGCCCGTGTGGTGCAGGCGGGTGTAGCCAGCGACCTTCACCACGCATCCCTCAGGAGCAAGGTTGCCCCTGAGGATCACGAGGCCTCCCGAGGACTTGAGCGGGTTCTCGACCGTGACGATCACGTCTTGCCCGGGCGTCTCCTCGGCCCCCTCGACCTCTTCGGCGATGGTGCGGCCAGTGGTCGTGATCCGGGTTCCGTCTATGAGGCCGGCGTCGAGGAGTCGCTTGCCGAGGAGCTTACTCCCTCCGGCGCGGTCGACGTCTACGGCGGTGTAGCGGCCCCCCGGCTTGAGGTCTGCGATGATCGGGGTGCGCTCGCTCACGCGGTCGAAGTCGTCGATGTTCAGAGGGACCCCGATCTCACGGGCTATCGCGAGCAGATGCAATACGAGGTTTGTCGAGCCTCCCGTGGCGGCACCGGCGGCGATGCCGTTCTCGAACGCCTCGCGGGTCAGGATGCGCTCGGGTGTGAGGCCGCGCTCCAGCAACTGCATGACGAGCCTGCCGGCGTGGGCGCACACTTCGTCCTTGCGGTCGTCGAGGGCGGGGGGACCTGCTGAGCCCATCGGCGAGAGGCCGAGGAACTCAAGTACCATGGCCATAGTGTTCGCCGTGTACTGGCCTCCGCATGCGCCTGCTCCCGGGCACGCGTGCTCCTCCAGGTCCAGCAGGTCTTCATCGGACATCCTGCCGGCGGCGTTGGCGCCTACCCCCTCGAAGACCTCCTGGATTGTTACGTCGCGCCCCTTGAAGCGGCCAGGGGCTATGGAGCCGGAGTACACGATGGCGCCCGGTACGCCGAGCCTCGCGTGGGCCATCGCAGCGGCGGGGATCGTCTTGTCGCAGCCGACGATGGTTACCATCGCGTCGAACATGTGGCCGCGCCCGACCAGCTCGATGGAGTCGGCGATCACCTCCCGGCTCACGAGGGAAGTCTTCATCCCCTGCGTTCCCATCGTAATGCCGTCTGAGATGGAGATTGTGTTCAACTCCATCGGCGTGCCGCCGGCCTCCCTGATACCTTCTTTGACCTTCTCGGCCAGGTGGCGATGGTTGTAGTTGCACGGCATCGTCTCGATCCAGGAGTGGGCCACACCCACGATGGGCTTGCTGAGGTCCTCATCGGTAAAGCCCATGCCTTTAAGGTAAGACCTGGCTGGAGCGCGGTCGCGGCCTTCGAGGATGGTGCGGCTCCGATGCCTGGTGTCGGTGGTCTCCATAGTTCTCTCTTCCGGCTAGTGGATCACAAGGCGGTCCCACGAGTATAGAGAGCGAGGCCGCGCGGTGCCAGCGGAGCGCCTTAGAGGTTGGTCTACAATGATCGTGTGAAAGGTTCGAGATCCGGTGCTCTCGTCGCCGCCGCTCTCACGGCGACGGTGCTCTTCTGGGCCTCTTCATACTCTGCCATCAGGGTCGGGCTGGAGGCTTTCGGGCCGGGACAGGTGGCGCTCGCCCGGTTGCTGGTCGCCTCGGCCGTGCTCGGACTCTACGCGCTCGTTGTCCGAATGCGGCTGCCGGAAGCACGGGATCTGCCTGCGGTTCTTCTCTCAGGCTTCCTCGCTTTCGGCGTGTACCACGTCGCGCTCAACTACGGAGAGATCACCGTCAGCGCGGGGGCGGCGAGCATTCTTATCGGCACGGCGCCCATCTTCACGGCACTGTGGGCTACGATTTTTCTCGGGGAACGCCTGAGTCCCTTGGGTTGGACCGGTCTCGCGGTGAGCTTCGTGGGGGCTACGTTGGTCTCGGTGGGTGAGGGGAACGACTTTGGTTTTGACCCGGGAGCGCCGCTCGTCCTGTTGTCGGCAGTCTGCGTCAGCGTCTACTTCGTTCTCCAGAAGCCCTACCTCCGTAAGTACGGTGCGCTCGCCTTCACCACCTACGCCATATGGACGGGGACGCTGTTTACGCTGGTCTTTATGCCGGGACTCCTCATCCAGGCTGGCACGGCTCCACGGGGCACCCTTATCTCCATGCTCTACCTCGGCGTCTTTCCGACCGCGCTCGGCTACGTTACCTACGCATACACCTTCTCGCACATGAACGCCTCCAGGGCGGTGAGCTACCTATACCTTATCCCTGTCGTGGCATACGTCATCGCGCTCGTGTGGCTCGGTGAGGTGCCGACGATACTCTCCGTGATCGGTGGTGTACTGGCACTCTCAGGCGTCCTGATCGTAAACACCCTCGGCGCGCGAAGGTAGAATCAGAGATCCTAAGAACCAGGACGAGGAGCGGGAATGGAGACAGGTAAGCGCACCAGGCGAGTGATCAGCCCGGGAACTCAGATCGGCCACGTTCATCTGAAGGTGGCGAATATCGAGAGGGCCCTTGGTTTTTACAGGGACGTCCTCGGGTTCGAGGTGACCCAGTGGTACGGGGACGACGCGGTCTTCCTCTCCGCTGGCGGCTATCATCACCACATCGGCCTGAACACCTGGATGAGCCGCAACGCCAACCCAGCCCCGCCTCATTCGGCCGGACTCTTTCACCTCGCCATCCTCTACCCCGAGCGTCGGGACCTCGCCAAGGCCCTCAGGTGGCTCCTCGAATCCGACTATCCCATCGACGGCGCCTCTGATCACGGTGTCTCAGAAGCCCTGTACCTGCGCGACCCGGACGACAACGGCGTCGAACTGTACAGGGACCGTCCCCAGGAGGAGTGGCCCCGCACCGCCGATGGAGGACTCGCAATGGTGACCAGGGCCCTCGACGTCGAGGATCTGCTCGCGGAACTTGACGAAGCCGAAAACCGCTAGGAACACGGCTGGAAAAGTAAGAGAGGGGACGGTGTTCCGTCCCCTCTCTATACGATGGGATGTTATCCCATGCTGAGGTTGCTACTTCTTCGCGTGCGGGCCCTTGAACTCCATCTTGCTGGCCGTCGTATTCGACGCTATGTCGGTGCCGTTGACAGCCGAGGTCGTATTGGCGAAGGTCAGGGTGGCGTGTGCCGCGCCGTCGGCGAGCTGGTCCATCGACGTCGTGTTGAGGTTGTTGATATCGTCACACGCCTGATGGTAGCAGGAGTCGTAAGCGGCACCGGCGGTGCCTCCGTAGATCGCCGCCTGATCCGCCGTCTTGATCCCCTCGGCGCCGCTGAAGTGACCGCCCGCGGGTATGCCGGCATCTATGAACGGGCCGTAGTCCGAGCGGCCGTCGAAGGCAGTCGGCTCGGTTTCGAGTCCCTGGGAGGAGAAGTAGTCGAGGAAGACCTTCTCTATGTTCCCGGAGCCGTTCGGTCCCGAGGCTTCCGTGTCGGAACCGTCGCCGTCGTAGACGAACCTGACGAAGTTCGGCGAAGCGATCATGTCGAAGTTCAGATCGAGGGCGATGCCCTTGCGTTC
>DASSJP010000358.1:0-4322 GCA_035691165.1 Rubrobacter sp. | reverse complement strand
CCGGTGGTGGACCTCGCCGCGGCGAACGACGCCCTTTTTGTCGGCGCTGTACAGGCAATAGCGCTCGGTCAGGAAGTTCTCGATGGTGCCGCGGCCGCTCTCGAAGGGTTCGCCAACGGGACGGTAGGTGGCCGCGAACTCCGCCGGTGGGGCGCCCCTGTGAGTGCGGACGCTTCTATAGTGAACTTCCTCCTTCGAGGATTGGCAGGACATCTCGGCGTCAAAGTAAGGCAGGTGGAAGGTGGCGCGGGCGAGCCGGACGGCGAGGCGGCTGTGGGCGTCCAGGGAGAAAAACCAGACGCCGGGCCTGCCTTCCGCCGTCACGTAGGTGCGGAGGTTGATCTCCGGGAAGCGAGAGAGGCGCGGGACAGCGGGCAGGAAGCGGGGCCTCACGCCGGTCATGCCGAAAGGTACGACGCCGAGCCAGGCGCTGCCTTCAAAGGTGTCGAGGCTCAGGTCTGGTGGCACGAGGGGCCTGAGCACGTCTGCTTCGACAGGCCAGTGCATGAACAGGAGGTCGCGCCAACTCATCCCGAGTGCCCACGGGCCTGCCGGAACGGGGTAGGGACGATGCTCCACCCTGCTCAGAACCATCTCTGGTCGAAATGCCGCCTGCATTAGCGACTGTCATCTTATGACGTTTCCATGCTGGAGTCCGTATGCCCTGTCACGGGCCATCGGTATCTTGCACCACCAGAAGTGTGCCTTCCCTCACGCCAATTCGAGCCTCATGTCCGATCAACTCGTTGTGGAACCCGAGGGTGTCCCCGGGCTCCAGGCGTGCATCCTCGAGGGGATAGACGAAGCCTTCGAGGGTGACACCTGTGGCCGGGCCGGAAAGTGGGAAGATCGAGATGCTATCCTGCGGCGCTCCCTCCACCGTCCGAGAGCCTGCCTCGATCACGAACATCCTGCCCCAGTCGGCCACGACGGTGGAACGCAGGCCGATCCGCTCGGCCGCGAGCAGGATGTGCGGGACGGCGAAGAGAGCCCCGAACCTCCCCCCGACAGCGCAGAGGAGGTCAGCCGCAGTCGCTCCCGTATCCCTGGCGGCCAGTACAGCAAGATGACCGTCCATCTTGTCCTTCATCACCTGATGGCGCTCGAGCGAGGCTCCGCGTCTCTCGACCTCCCGCGCCAGGTCTTCTCCCAGCGAATCCATGTCCCCGACCACAAGGTCAGGAACGATACCGGCGTCCAGCGCGTACCTGGCGCCACCGTCGGCGGCGACCACCAGGTCAGCCCTCTTTGCGACGTCATGGATCAAGCCCGGCGAGTCGGGAGCGCCGTTCAGGAAGATTGCGGCCAGCACCCTAAGATGCCGCCGAGTGCCGGTAGCGTACCTGTCTGGGCGAAGGCTGCGCCCCTTCGAGCGCCTTCAACAGCACCACCACGACCACGAGCGCGATGCCAAGGCTCGGAGCCAGGTACGCGGCGTTGTACGCCGCCGAATAGAGATACACGTTCCAGCCCTCCGGCGCGTAGGAGGCGAAGAAGACCACGCCCGAGACGAAGTGACAGGCGAAGCGCGCCAGCACGGCGACCGTGGTGCCCACGATCGCACCCCGCACAGTTGGCCTGAAGAGCCCCGCGAGCCCGAGAGCACCGAAGGCCAGAGGATAGTCCAGAAGGACCTGCACGGGATGGACCATAAACGGGTCAATGACAAGATCGAGCAGACCGTAGGCGACCCCCGCGACCGTTCCAACCACGGGCCCTTGCCTCAGAGCCAGCAGGATCAAAGGGATCATCTCCAGTGAGACGGTGCCGCCGTACGGCATCTTGAAGAGCACGACGAGCCCCAAAACGAACGAAAGTGCTACGGCGATCGCCGCCTCGGTCAGCACCCTTGTGTCCCTGAACGCGTTCAAAAGCGCATCCTCCTTCCTGTGTGCGGGGATGCGCCGATAAGATTCCGAGATCTCCCTGCGCCGGAATTACCCGGATCAGGTTCAGCGGGTCGGCACATGCGTGCCCTCTCAGCCTAACGGCTCCCCGGTCTTTCTATTGCTCCCAGTGTAGCGTACCGTGGGAAGCCGTACCACCGCACGAACTCCAGAGCAACCCGAGCACGGTGGCCGCGTCGGAGATGGTGCCGTCCCTGATCCCCTCCATAGCCTCATCGCACGACAGCTCCACCACCTTTATGAACTCCGTGGGCTCGGGCTGCGGACCACGCTCGTCCCTGACCACAGCGCACCTGAACAGGTGGCAGACTTCCGTGCTCCGTCCCGTACTCGTGTGTACCGAAGCCAGGTGCTCCAACCTCTCTGCAGTGTAGCCCGTCTCCTCGAGGAGCTCTCGTCGCGCCGCCTCCTCGGGATTCTCGCCAGCATCGACGCCGCCGCTAGGAAGCTCCAGCGTGAAGGCACTCAGGGGCTGCCTCCACTGGCGCACGAGCACCACGTGTCCCCCGGCCGTGACCGGCACCACGGCGGCGAAACCGCCGCTCTCAAGGACGCCATACTCGATCTGCATACCATCAGGCAGTTCCACCTCGTCCACGCGGAAGGCGCACCACGGGTTGCGATAAACGTACTCCCGTCCGAGTGTCCGCCAGCTTCCGTCATCCATGCGGGTGAGTATAGAGGGTCGTAGTCCGATGCTTCCGGACGTCACTCAATAGAATGAGGAGGGGCCCGCAGGCCCCTCCTCATTCTGCAGCCTTGCTCTCTTCTACTCGAAGTAGTTGGCGGCCTTGGTGGTGTAGCTCTCCATGTCGTCTGGGACTTCGTCCTCGGGGTAGATGGCCTCGACCGGGCACTCGGGTTCGCATGCGCCGCAGTCGATACACTCCTCGGGGTTGATCATAAAGTGGTCGCCGGCGTCGTAGATGCAGTCTACGGGGCAGACCTCCACACAGGACTGGTCCTTGGTGCCGATACACGGCTCAGTGATCACGTAGGTCACAGGGGCCTCCTCTCAGTAACTAGTAGCGGTTTTATACCAGCCAGCCACCTCACTCAACACCCACCGTTGACGAGTATCATCACAGCCCATGACCAGGGTCATATAGCTATGTGATCTGGATCAAAAACCGCCCTTGCTGCGAACGGTTCTCAGGTACGGTCGCGGAGCTCGGCGGGCTTGAGGATGGTTATGGTCTTGCCGCCGAGGTCGAGGATGCCCTCCCTGGCGAGGCGCGAGAGGGCGCGGGAGAGGGCCTCGCGCGAGATGCCCGTCGCCTCCGCCATCTCCTGCCGGCTCAGAGAGGGCTCGAAGACGACGCCCCGCTTGGTAACCCGGCCTTCCTCTGTGGCGAGGTTCAGGAGCATACGCGCCACCCTCTGTGGTGCGCTGCGAAACACGAGGTCGCCGACGAGATCCTCAAGTTCGCGGGTCCTCGCAGCCAGGGCCCTCGCGAGACGAACGGCGCCGTCGGGGAAGCGGCCCATGATCTCGAACAGATCGTCGCGGAAGACGGCGTAGAGCACGCAGTCGGTCAGGGCCGTGGCACCCTGACTCTGGGTCCTTCCTTCCAGGGCCGCCCCGAGGCCGAGCACGGAGCCGTCGCCGACCACGCCGAGGATCTGGTCCCGAGCCTTCGGACCACCCGAGGAACGATAGAGCTTGACACGTCCCTCGCGCATGAAGTACACGCCCCCTGAGGGCTCGCCCTCCCTATAAATGGCGGTGCCGGCGCCGAGCTCGAGTACCTCTGCTGCTATCGCAAGCGCCTGGAAGAACCCCTCTTCGAGCCCCTCCAGAAGCTCGAACTCTTTGAACCCGTCGAGCTTCGTCAGGTGCTCGACAGCCCGGCAACGCGCGCCAGGCAACCGCGCCCAGGAAGGAGGTGCGTTCTCACCGTACATCGTCTCGTGTTCCTTCCAACTCAACTGGATTCACGGACCCTTTATACGCCAAGTGGAGGAGGTTTGCAGTACGACAGATCAATCTCGGCTTCTTCTGCCACCTCTGCAAAGATGCCCGAGATCTCCAATGGCCAATCTGGGCGGAACCGAATACTGAGCCGGAGCAGCTTGTAGATCCGGTGATGTTCTTCGGGTTCGAGGTCCTCTAGTGTCTCCTTGAGCGCGTAGGATTCCATCATAGCGTCTCTGTCGTCCTCCAAGCGTTTGAGGACTTCGCCTCTGACCCGAACAGCTTCGAGTTCGCGCGGCATTCTCGCGTGGCTCATCGAGATACGACGGTGCCGCAGACACCCGAGGGTACAGCGCTTCGCCGCTTGCCGACCGGGGCATTCGGGCTCCGGCCCGCTTGGTTCATCTTAGATCTAGGCGTTGGGGCAGTGGACGAGGGCTTCCGAATTAGCCGTCCCCTTCGCGCCTGTGGATACTCCCGGATTGTTTGACGAGAAGGGT
>DASSJP010000357.1:0-3757 GCA_035691165.1 Rubrobacter sp. | reverse complement strand
TGCTGATGATGACCTTGAACTTCGTGTTGGCCGCAAGCAACCTTCCCGGATCTCTCGGGTACGGGTCCATCGTCGCCATCCTGCCATCTACACTCGCCGCCGCGGGCACCTGTTGCCAGACTTTCTTCAGGGCGTTCCACTGGTAGAGCTTGGCAGAGGTTCCAAGCGAGACCGAATCCATCTCATCCGAGAACGTCGCCGTGGGTTCGACCTTGCGGACAACCCCCGACTGCCTGTTGTTCGGCATTATGCCGTCGGAGCCGTCCGAGCTGTCCGTATCGAGCGTGGGAGCGCTCTTGTCGATCTTGAGTTGAGAAATCTTCTCTGCCTCGGCATTGTTCGCGTTGTCGGTGGCATGGTAGGAAATGGTCGTTTCGCCCTCCTCGGTGACGAGGACCTGGACCGAGCTCTGCTGCACCGTGGTAGGAGCACCGCCGTTTACGGAGTAGGAGATCTCCTTGACGCCCGAGCCTCCCGCATCGGTAGCGTTCAGAGTGACGGTAACGTCGGAGTTGTTCCAGCCGTTGGCGTTGGGCTGAGGCGAGAGCGTGCGAGTAGTTATCGGTGCCGTTGTATCCGGTCGTGGGGTGTTCAGCAGCACAGAGACGTTGTTAGAGTCTTGGTTGGCCACCGCGAGGTCCGCAAAGCTGTCTGCATCAAGGTTCGCCCCGACTACGTAGATAGGACCGTCCCCTGCTCGGAAGTTCTCGGCGCTCTGAAAGCTGCCGCCATTGCCCCACAGAATGGAGACGTTGTCGGAGGCAAAGTTCGCAACCGCGAGATCGGCCACGCTGTCTCCGTCGAGGTCCTTGTTTATTACGGAGGAGGGGTTGGTTCCCACCGGAAGACGCGGCCCCGCCGAAAACGTGCCGTTACCGTTACTCCATAGCACAGAGACGACGTTAGAGTCGTACTCTGTGGCCACAATGTTCGCAGAGCCGTTGGTGTCGATGGAGGTAACCGTGGTATTGATCTTGGCGAGCTTGGCGCTTTGGAAGGTGCCGTTGCCGTTACCTAACAACACTGAGACGCCGCCGGGAGTACAGAAGAAGACGCAGGTTCCCAAGTTCGCGGTCGCGAGGTCGGTTTTGGTGTCGCCGTTGAAGTCCGCAGCGATGACCTGGTTGGGACCCGCCGTAGCCGGGATACAGAATCCGCCGCAGGGTAGGTCGATCGAGAAATCCTGCTTCGCCTGGAAAGTGCCATCTGCCTTACCGTCGCCGTCTACGTCCTGACCCAACAACACAGAGACAGTGCTGGAGATATAGTTCGCGATCGCAAGATCGGCTAAACCGTCGCCGTTGAGATCCGCGCTAATCACGGAGGAGGGGCTACCTCCAACCGCAAAGTTCTGCTTCGCCTGGAATGTACCGTCACCGTTACCCAACAGTACCGAGACGTTGTTGGAGGACCAGTTCGCAACCGCGAGGTCGGTCTTGGCGTCGCCGTTCAAGTCAGCGCTGGTTACGGAGGACGGATTAGACCCGACTGGGGAATCCTGCTTCGTCCGGAACGTACCGTCACCGTTGTCCAGCAAAACAGAGACGCTATCAGAGCTGTAGTTCTGAGCCGCTAGATCCATCTTGCCGTCGGCGTTGAAGTCCGCGTTTGTCACGGTGATAGGTGTAGATCCCACAGGGAAGTTCTTGGGCTCTGCGAAGCTCCGTGACGACTCAGCCCAAGCTGGGTTCGCGCTTACCAGAGCCACAAGTCCAGCCGTCAGAGCCGCAGCAATTAGAACCAGCAAAACCCCAGGACGGTAGATGTTTGTCGTCATCAGTCTAATCCTCTCGCCTTCGATTCATCGAAGGCCTTACTTGCTTGGCTTACGAAGAAAAGTCAATCGGAGAGTAAATAAAGAGGCCGAAGGAACGGTCTCCGGCCCCTTCATTGGTTATGACAAGAGTCCGCAGACGTCGGTAAGCTGCCCTTCACCCGTCAGGGGTTGGATGAGGTTGCCTTCCGAGTCGAAGACGAAACTGAAGCGACCTTCTGCAAGAACGAAGCCTGCCTCGGGGTCACCCAGGAGGTTTCGACCCGTTACCACCGTCACCACATCGCCGTTCTCTAGAATCGTCTGATGGAGGGAGCCAGTGACGTTGAGAGTCACTTGCTTCGTCTGATCATCGACGTTCGTCAGGGTGACGAAATAACCGGGGAAGGTGAAGATCGTGGGTCCTCCAGGCAGCTCTATCACCTTCTGCTTGCCAGTCGCCTCGATGCTCACCGGGAACTCACAGGCAGCAGGTAGAGCGTTTGGGTCGCCCAATGGGGGCAGGACGAAAGGCGTCTCGTCGACAGGCTGAGGCGCTCCTCCCTGTGATTGCGCGAACGCTGTCGGCACAGCCACGACCAGCGCCAAGATGGCGCTGATCACTAGCACTACGGTTCGGTTCATTCTCTCCACGCTCCTTTCTCCTGCAACCCTGCCGTTCTCTGGGTTGCGTGCACTTGCCTACGAAAACCAGACTAGGAGCAGGGTGTTAGTCGGGCGTTAGCTGGAAGGGTTCAAGCCATGAGTATTTCTACTCATTTTCCGATCCGAACCTGAGAAAATGGCTCGCTTGGGGAACGTTCTGAGGGTGCGTGAACCTTAGTTCTGATCCGGCGCGAGCAGCTGATGTTCTGTGGCCCAGGAGGCGATCTGGGCCCGAGATCTGAGTCCCAGCTTGCCAAGGATCTTAGCGACGTGGTTGGCAGCCGTGCGCTCGGAGATCCCGAGACTGATGGAGACTTGTCGATTGGTGAGCCCGCGGGCGACGAGGACAGCTACCTCGCGCTCGCGAGGGGTGAGCTCGTCCGCTCTTACCCCAGGCTTCCGGGGGGGAGCCGGGGTTGGATCTGCCTCCTCCCCGGGCTTCTCTTTCAAGAGGGCGTACTCGATGGCCTGATCCAACGCCATCGCCCGTCCCTCGGCCAGCGCGTCTTCCCACACTTTCTTTCCGAGCCGCGAACGCGCATCAGCCAGGTAGGGCTCGTGCAGCGCCCCCTCGCCGGGCGGCAGGGCGATGCCGGTGGCCTCGCGGGCCGCCTCTGCAGTCCCCCAAAGGCGTGCTGCACGGGTGTCCACTCCAAGGGCTATCGCCAGGCCAGCCATCCCCTCAAGGCTCTCGATGACTTGCGATTTTCTCCCGACCTTCTGGCTCATCAATAGGGCATTTTCGAAGGACGCCGCCGCCCGCTCGTACTCACCCAGGCCCAACGAGGCGAGGCCCAGGTTGATGGAAGCTGAAGGGACGTGTTCCATTCCCGTACTCCCGAGTTCATGGGCGAACTCCAGGGCCTCTTCGCAAAGCGCCCTCGCCTGCTCGAAGGCTCTCTGCATCAGTGCCGCGTGCCCGAGGTTTGAGAGAGTCGTACCGATCCGGTAGGGATCACCTACTTCCCTGGCCAGCGCGAGGCTTTTCTCCCACAGCGTTGCGCCCCTTTCGTAGTCTCTCTCCTCGTTGATCGCCAGGATCCCAAGCAAATTGAACGCATGGAATCTCTTGAGTTTCGTGGCGACGCTTCCCACCTCAAGCTCCTCAAGTACCGAAAGGTTCTCCTCGAGAAACACCTTCGCCCGCTCGTTATCGCCCTGCTGTACGGCTAACGTCCCGAGGCTATTTAGGGCGGTCGCGACGCTCCCGATGTCGTCCAACTCTCGGGAGAGCTCGAGCATCTCCTTGTACCTCACTTCGGCTCTTTTGGGATCACCCTGGGATTGTAAAAGCCACCCCATCCCTTCGAGCACCTTCACCTGTGGTGGTGTCGGTTG
>DASSJP010000356.1:0-2350 GCA_035691165.1 Rubrobacter sp. | reverse complement strand
AACGGCTCCTCGAACGCCGGAAGGTGCTCGGCCGAAGCGCGACGCAGATCCACGCGGCCCGCGCGTACGGCGTCCCTGTTGCGCTTGGTCGCCTGCCGGACCATGACTTCCGAGTGATCGACGCCACACACAAAACCGTGCGTCGCCCGGCGGCTCAGCTCCCGGATCGCGATCCCTGGTCCGAAGCCGATCTCAAGGACACGGTCAGTTGGCTCCACTCCGAGCAGGCCGACTGCCCACACGTTGCGCTTGCGGTTCGACGAGCGCAGTGCCATCTCCCACCCGACGAGCCAGCCCGCGAACCTGCGGGGCCGCATGAACTGAGAGCGGATCGCCATCGCCAGCTTCTGCTTCCTGTCCATCACCTCAGTCAACTCCCTTCTGAGAGCCCTTCGCCCTTGGCGCCTAACACCAGTGATTATGCCGCTCGGTGCGGCATAACGTTCCACAATTTAGACGAGGACTCCGTACTCTGGCAATGTGGACTACAGGGCTTCCAGGTAGGAAGACAGCACCCCCAGAATTGACTCGGGTCCGTTCTTGGACCGGGCAGCGTACTCATCGAGTTCGAGGCCTCTTCTCCGTGCTCCTCGAAGCGTTTCCTCACCCGGTAGACGGTGGAGCGATCCACGCCGATGTAGTCCGCTATGCTGTTGTCCGCCCAGCCCTCCCGGTGGAGAGTCACCACGGCGAGACGGCTCTCTCTGATGTCTTCAGCGTCGAGGTAGCACTGGAAGCCCCTCCTAGCCTTTCTCGGTATCGCCGACTCCTTTGAACACGACCTTCACGGTGTGGCCGTCTGGTCTGCGACCGAAGAGCACCCCGCAGATGTTGGCTATCTCCTCCAGGTTCAGAGGAGGGGGCTCGGACTTGAGGTCCACGATGGCCCTGCGTATCGCTGGCGGCAACACCCTGCGCTTGGCCTTCAAAGAAGCGAAGACGCTCTCCATTTTCCTGTCCCGCAACAAGACTCTGCGATGCGGACGAAGCCCTCGCCGACACGCGGAGCCTCTAACTCAGGAGTTTGCCGAGATGGTCAGAAAACTCGAAGGAGAGGATCTGGATGGGTGGCTAAAGGTTGCGCAAGAGTCCCGTTCTACCGCGGCGCAGTTTCGCCGCTGGCTTGAGGAAGGACCTCGATGCGGTGCTGGCGGGACTCACTCAATAGTAGTGGAGCAACGGCTGCGTGGAGGGCTTTGTCCATAAGCTCAAACTGCTAAAGCGGCAGGGCTACGGACGGGCGGGATTCGAGTTGCTCCGGGCGAGGATGTTGGCGGCCTGAAAACAGACGGCGGGCGATTTGGGGAGGAGATACTTCGGTTCATCAAGAAGCCGACAGAACCCGGACTTCATGGCGGGGTTTGTAGATGTTGTGGTCTTGGATAAAGATGCATCGGCGCGAATGAAGGTGTGGTGCGTGCATCGCAGATTCATCGCTGCCTATTATGCTGGTCTTAACAACAAAAGAGGTATAAGAAACCTGTGGATGAAGAGTCAAAACCTCCTGAGAACCAAGATTCTCAAAGCGATTTTCTCCGGCCTCCCATCAAGGCCAAGAAGTCTCGGTGGGGATTTCGAGGGAAGACGGTCTGGGATCTACTACAGCTGCTAATAGTCCCGCTTATGCTCGCACTCATCACGGTCGTGTTCACTTGGCAGCAGAACGGTCGCCAGAATGAACTTGAGGACCAGCGCGCCCGAGAAGCGCAGAAGATCGAGAACCAACGCGCCAAGGCTGAGCGAGCGAGACGTCATCCTGGGTCGCATCAGACAGCCAGGATTCGAGGTTTAGATGTCTGCGCTGAGATCAGTAACACCTGCTGCCGGAACATCATTCTGCCTCCGTTCCCGCTCAAGCCTGTTGCCTGTTGCCGATGAGCTTTTCTATCTGGTGAGCCTTCACCCTTTGAAGTCAACATCTCAAGTAAAGCTTATGGCGATGAACCGGCGATGATTCGACGATTACTGAATAGTGTGCTTGCCACTCCAACACCGTAGACTTACTACGGGTCGGTGGACTTGGGGGCTTGCCTCCGATAAGTATAATAGCGAACCAACAGATAAATGACTCGCTGGATCGAGAGTAGGCGAACCATGGACCCCAATTACGTCGAGTCCATTTTGATCTTGAACGAACGCGGCGACTCAGATGCCGTCCGGCCGTGGCTCGTCAATCGAGGTTTTAGCGTCACGCCCATGCGAGCGGGACTCCTAGTATCTGGTCCAAAAGACAACTTCGAAACCACATTCTCTGTAGATTTAGCAGTGGCTGAACCACCGATTCAGCTTCCGATTCCTCGCGAGATCAGCCGGCATGTCGCATCGTTTGGAATACCGAAACTTCGCCAGG
>DASSJP010000355.1:0-6614 GCA_035691165.1 Rubrobacter sp. | reverse complement strand
TGCCCTCGCCGCTATCGCTGGTCAGCACCCGATCCTGCGTATCGGGCCGCATCGACTCCACGCCGTACTGCTCGGTGACGTAGCGCTTCAGCGCGCGGATCGCGATCGGCTGATCGATCGACCCACGGCGGCACGCGATCTCACAAGGCGCGGCGCATACACGACCACAGATCGACGGGAACGGGTTCGGCAGGCGGGCGATCCGATAGGCGAGCTCGTCGTCGCCGGCGGCGATCGCTGCCACGTAGCGACCGGCGTTCGTCAGCACGGGGCATGCCCGGGTACAGGGCACGTTGTCGTCGAACCACTCGGATCCGATGGGATTGGCTTCGAACCGCACGGCCTACCCCTCCCGCGTCCGCTGGAGCCGGACGAAGAGCCAGCAGCCGAACCCGAGCGCCGCGAGCCACCACAGGCTCACCAACAGATCCCGGTTGCGCGGCGACGTGCGGGTCGAGAGGTACGTGAGCAGGTTGTTCGGTATCAGGACATACAAGAGGTAGCTCGCCACCAGCATCACGGCGGCGATTCCAACCGCTCGGGGCCAGGACGTCGCTCCACCCCCATCGCTCGATGCGACCGGCCTACGGCGGGCGGGGTGGCGCCCGCCAACGACGGATCATCATGTCACGAGCCCGTACCGGACGCTACCGCTACAGACGGGACGGTTTCGATGGGTCCGTCCTCGAAGCGACCCGACGGCCCTTTCGGCCCGCTGTGTAGGCTTCTATCCGCATCGCGAGGAGGGTTACCGCGCTCGTCTGACGACTGACCGTCGCGGTCAGCGCGTCAACCACGGCTCCTCGTCCTCGCTGCTACTGGCGTAGCGCCTTACGGAAGCTGCAAGAAGCCGTTCCGCACCGTCCACAGGTTGTAGCGTTCGAAGACAAGCTTCCCGCGTCCATGATGCACACTGACAGGAGAACTTCGCGGATCTTCCCGCTCGCGTGGGCTCCTCCTCTCGGATCTGGGAAGCGATGTTCGTTGCCGCGACGTGGGCCATGGTCTCCGAGGGGAAGCCGGTCTTGGGGACGCCGACCGCGTTCGCTGTGTGCCCCCGGCGCGTTCACGGCCGCCGCGATCCCGACCGCGTAGACGTTCGGATGCGTCAGCGTCTGGTAGCTATCCTTCACGTCGGTGAAGCCCGGGGGTTCCCGAGACCCGAGTCCCTCCCGACGCCTCGTATTCCGGCCGATGCAGTCCTGAGGGATATCGGCTCGCCTTCGGCGTGGCCTTAGGGCTTGTGGATCCGTGCGACTTCATCACGGTCCCCCAGCTCGCCGGGAGCCTCGCCATGCAGAGACCGGCGCCCGTCGAATCACAGATGTCGGACGAGTCCGTTCAAAGCCCGGAACTTGGCAGCGGTTTGACAACAGACCCAGCCGCCGGTTGGGAACGAGATGGGACGGGTCAGAACCGACAGAACCCGCCGACCATGCACGATAGAGCAAACGGGGATGAAGCCGTTCGCCGCGGGACGAGAGAAACACCCGCTCAAGGTGGAGTCGCGCGTTCGAACCCCGTTGGGACTACGAACAAGAGCCCAGGTCAAGGGTGTTCCCCACTTCGAAAGGGCCAAAGACAGGAACATACGCGCGGCCAGATCCCGCACGGGAGTTGCGGTCCATGCACCGACTCCGGAGAACCGCCTCCGTATGTTGCGGGATGGGGCGGCGAACACCAAATGTCGGGGAATCGAACAGGAGCGGTACGAACGCCTTTGTTGCAGCAGCTCTCCGTCATGTGACTTGGAACTCGGTCGCCATGCCGCGCTCGAAGTGCTTGGGGAGGTTGCAGAGAAGGACGTATCTGCCGGGTTCGAGGGTGAGCACGAGTGTCGTCGACTCGCCGGGCTGCACGTCCTCGACCTCGCCAATCGGGTTCATCCCGGGCGCCTCCTCGTTCGTCTCATGCCCCTCGACGGCCATGTCGGCGATGGCGACGTCGGTCTGGATCACCACCATCTCGTGTTCCGTGGCACCGGTGTTCTCGATCGTGAACGTCACCTTCCCGGCCGGGACGCTCTCCACCGAGGTCTCAATCCGGTAGTCATGGAGCGTCGTCTCGACCTGAGAGCCCTGGCTCTCCTCGCTCGGTTCGTCGGAGCTGCATGCGACGAGCGAGGTCATGGCGATCGCTGCCAACACTGCGATGAATGCCTTCGGCCTCATGGGTCCCTCCCGCGATTGGAGCGGTCTCCGGTCGCACCTCCGTCTGAACGATCGAGCGATTATGCGTCGCGACCCGAAGTCGATTTGAGGGCCTCATGGCCCACCGAACGCAGGACTATCGGCCCACCAGAGAACATGTTGGACATCAACGCCCACGCCGCGAGCGAATGGAGTTCCTCGGCTAGATGGCGGGCTCGCCGTACGGCGCGGGCTTCCGGTGCGCCCAGTGGCCCGGCGTCACGCCGCGAGGGTGAGACCCCCGTTCGCCTGAGGACCTGTACGGTGTGAGGATCTGCACGGTGCTCGCAGCAACCTGCACACGGAGACGTACCAGCTCTCCCTGCACCCTTCGGGTATCCCCAGGTGGGGTTTCTCCTCCGCCACGCGGACGATCAGATCCCGAACGGCTCAGTCGAGCGGCGGAGCCCCGGAACCCCTGCGCGGGTAGGTCCCCCGTCGTGCGAGCGCTTCGCGGTGCCAGCGGCGCACCGTCTCAGGCGAACCAGAGGGCGGACCATCGCTCCCGCGGCAGGAACCTTGGCGAGCGCCGCCAGAAGCCCGATCCGCCGGTCGGAACCTCGGGACGCGCCACCTGACGACGGAGGAGGGCGACCTCGTGCCGGAACACCAAGAGCTCGACCTCGTTGGCGCTGTCGCCTCGCCCCCGCGCCACTAGACCGAGGATGCCAAGCAGCGCCCGGTATAGGAAGGACATCACTATTCCGACATCTTGCCCGATTGGCGATGATTACCGCTGGTTGGAGGCTGGACGGACAGCTAGGACTGCATTCTCGGCACCACAGTCAGTCGGGCGGATGGTCTCTCGCGGACTGGTCCGAGTCCGACGACCCTGTTCCAGGGGGGTCCTTCGGCCCTTCCACCGTTCGCGTGCCGCCTCCTATTGTCGCCCAAAGGAGGTCACCATGATGGGGACCTGGATGCAGTTCGAGAAGTGTGGCGGGTGCGGTTGGGACATTGGGACCGGCGAGGGCGAGCAGAGCTGTTCTTGGGGCGAGTGCGCCTACCTCCCTGAGGAGTTGGACGTGTACTGCGAGCAGTGCCGTTTCAACTACTTCAGCCTCGAGGGCAATCCAACCTGTGATGATCCGTTGACCTGTGAGCACGCCTCGGTCCCGCTCTCCCATGTAGAGAACTACCGGCAGTGGGCTGCTGCGCGGAACATCCCTGTCGGCGCCCAATAGCTTCGCGGTGCTTCGAGGAGGGGCGAGAAAGTATCGAGTCAGTCATGGTGCTACCGCTTCCGGTATCCTCCGCGCCGAAGTTAGAGAAGCCTCGTTCCCATCCTGATCAGGTCGGACCCGGGCGACCTCGCGACCTCCTGGATGGAGGAAGCCTCAGGCACGGTTAGGATCGTATTGCTCAGGTCGTCGCCGGCTCACGCGTTCGGATGCGCTCGGCCACGCGGTCGAGGAAATCCTTGACGGTCGCCTCGGCCACACGGTGGAGCAGCGTGCGGTCGAGAATCCGGCCTATGGCACGCATGGGGGGCTCGTAGCGCCCGCTGATCGACAGGTGAGTCTGGTCCGCGCCGAGCGGCGCTACCTCGATATCCGCCTCGAGGTGGGGGAACAGCCACTCGTACCCGGTCGCTCGCCAGGTCATCGGTAACAAGGTCGTCGACGGGCGGTACTGTCGCATCGATGGGCCCTGGTAGGGCCGGCCGATCTCGATCTCGACCTCCTTGTCGATCCGTCGCGTGTCGACCGCGAAGCCCACCCGGGTGAGCAGGCCCCGTCCACGGTCCTCGGCGTCTCGTAGCAGGCCGGGTACCCATGACTCCGGGTCGTTGAGGAGCGCGGCCTCGACGTCCTCGAAGGGGGCGGCGATCTCCAGGTAGTAGCGCACGAACATGCCGACACGATGAGGCTCGTTGGCGGCGACCCCAGGGACCTTCGATCCGCAGCAAAGGGGACCCTCGGCAGGCGCATCGTCCGGCGATGCTCCACGCATGGATGGATTCACGAGAGGTGTCCTGGTCGTAGAGCCGGACCCCACCGAGCGCGAGCGCCTGGCCGCGGCGCTCGAGGGCGACGGCTTCCGGGTCACGCTGTGTTCGGGCCCCAAGGAGCCCGACTACACGTGCATCGGTGCGCGGACTGGCACCTGTCCGCTCGCGACCGAGGAGTCCGTCGTCGTCCTGGACATGAGCCTGGACAGCGAGACGGTCATGATGGGGACGCCAGCGGAGGACCTGCTCGGGATGTACCTGGAGGCCGGCCACCCGGTCGTCGCCCTCGCGTCACGCCCACGCGAGGAGGAGCCCGGGACGCTGGTCCGGCTCCGCCGACATCCCGAGAAGGCGGACCTCACGGCCGCCGTCTGGCGGTTGGCTCGCCCCTCGGCGCCCGCCCGGGGACCTAGCGCGTCGTCCGGCCCTGACGACGAACCAATCCTTCCGGCAGGACTGACATGAAGGCCTCCGACATCATGCGCCGGCCCGTGGTAGCGGCTACCCCCACCGCCACCGCTCGGGACGTTGCGATCCAGCTCCTCATGGGTGAGTTCAGCGGGGTTCCGGTTGCGCAGAGTGATGGGAGGGTGGTCGGGGTCGTCACCGAGCTCGACCTGATCCGAGCCGTCGTGCGTGCTGGAAAGGCATTGGAGACCACGCTTGCCCAGGACATCATGACGAGGGACGTCACGACCGTGGACGCGGAAACGCCCCTCGACGAGATCATGAAGGTCCTGGAGGAGAAGAACATCATTCGGGTCCCTGTCACCGCCAAGGGCAAGCTCGTGGGGGTCATCTCACGGTCCGACGTCCTGAGGGCATTGATCGAACCCACGTTCCTGCGGTTCGCCTGAGGTCGTCGGCGGTTCGCTGCCGCAGGCTCGTTCCGAGTCACGGATCGAGTCACGTGTTGCACGATTCTTCGTCCAGGCGATCAGCCGCACTCGGGTCTCACCGACCGAGGTCACCACCGACCGATACCGGGTCTACCTCCCGCGTCCCGGGTGAGCTGCTCCCGGCGGCCTTCCATCGACACGGAGGCCCAGGCGAACAATCCGCTCGAGTCCGACCATGGGCCTCTCCAGGTCCGCCTTCGACCGATGCGAGGGCTGAAGCGTGACCAACCGCGAGAGCGATCGTGGGCACGCCCTCGTCAGAACCTCCGCCGGGGTTTCTACGACCTCGGGACCGATGTCCGACCGATGGCTCGTCTCGCCGACGCGTTCGCTGAACTGGCCCCCTTGATCTGATACTGCCAGGACGGATAGGTCCACTGCGCCCGGGCTCCAGTCAACGCAAACAGTGCCCGTTCCCGGGCACGTTCGTGCGCCCTGGTTATGAGCGGCGTCCGCCCCCCAGGCCAGAGCGACGCGCTCGAAGCCGTCAAGCGGCCGCCTCGAGGGCGAGCTGCACGTCGGCATCGGTGACGCCCGAACTCGACCGGGTACTGCGCGCCCTACTGCCGCGCCCAGGGATCGACCTACCACGTGAAGGCGCAACGGGAGTCGGTCGCCCGCATGGGCAAGCCCATCCCGAGCCGCGCCGCGCTCGTTGAGGCGATGTTCACGGCGGACCTCATGAACCTGATCTTGACCGCGGGCCACGACCTGGCCGCCGTCACCCCGCGGTGCGGGTGGACGTGACGGGTGCAGGAGATTGGTACGTCCTGCTCTACGCTTCAGATGCCGGACGTGGCCGGCCACCGTCCCCACCGAGTCCCCCTACGTTGCCCGGGCTCCACGTTTTCTCGCCCTCGACGATCTCGGCCTCGCCTCCGCCTCAGGCACGAGAAGGAACTCGATGGGGAGTGAATGGGGACTCGGACCCTCAGGATCGGCAAGGCACTGAAAGTGGACCCAAGGGGATTCGAACCCCTGACCTTCTGGCTGCCAGCCAGACGCTCTACCAGCTGAGCTATGGGCCCTTGTTTTCCCTGGTCAGCGGCCTAGAGACCCACCAACCGCCCCTGCACAGTGGACGTACAGCGCATAACTTGCTAGCCTCTCCCCCGTGCAGAAGGAACGCATCGCGGCAAGTGTAGCGGCCGACGTTGGCGACATCCGAACGCTGGCCGACTCCTGGCGGATCTCGTTGCAGGCTCGAAACCTGAGCGGGCGCACCCTCAGGACCTACACCGAGTCACTGGATTCGTTCACTAGCTTTGCGATGTCCAACGGGATGCCGACCCAGGCGAGCTCCATCACCCGCGAACACGTTGACACTTGGCTGGCCGACCTTGCCTCCAAGTACACGCCGGCCACGGTCCGTAACCGTTACACCGGAGTTCGGCAGTTCTTCCTCTGGGCGACCGAGGAGGGCGAAGTCCCCGAGTCCCCGATGCAACGGATGAAGCCGCCGATGCTCCCCGAGGTTGAGATCCCGATCCTGTCCCCCGAGCAGGTGCAGGCTCTGTTGGCCGCGTGCAAGGGGAACGGGTTTGAGGAGCGCCGAGACTACGCCATCGTGATCAC
>DASSJP010000354.1:0-7558 GCA_035691165.1 Rubrobacter sp. | reverse complement strand
CGACTACCGTGAAACTCCGGTGATATAGAGCTAGTCAGCCCGCTTCGGGTCTAACGGCCTCCGCTTTCAGCACGCCGCTTCGCAGCTTGTCGGCATTTCAGCAAGGGCGTGGAGGGAGCGACCCCAGTTCGAGAGGAGCAGCTCCTGCCCCATGGGTTTCCCTCGTGAGCGTGATCACCTCCATCCGAGGAAAAGCTGAAGGCTGAAAGCGAGGGCCGCGGGCCCGAAGCGGGCTGAAAGGCGCGAAGCGCCGTGCTGAAATGCTGATATATAATTAAGTTGATACATGCGTATCAGGAATTCGGGAAGCCAGGGAAGGAGTCGAGCATGCACGCCAGGGTGGTGAATCTTCGGGTCCCGCCGGTAGACACGAGGGAGATGGTCCGCATCTACCGGACTTCGGTCATGCCCTCTCTCAGGAGGCAGCCTGGTTTCGATGGGGCTCTGTTGTTGAGTGACCCCGAGACTGGCATAGGTATCTCGATAACGATGTGGGAGACCGAGGAGGACAGGGAGGCGGGTGAGGCGAGCGGTTTTTACAAGGAGCAGATCGCGAAGTTCTCGGATCTCCTGACTGAGACACCCGTACGGAAGCATTACGATGTCAGCGTTCTGGAGCAGATAAGGGAGCTGACGGGGTAACGGTTCGGGGAGTTGCGTTCTGATACGATAGAGATTCGAGGAGCGGTACCTGCTTCTCCGTGAGGGAAAGCGGAGCTTAGGAGGAGGTCTATGGCTATCCGAGAGACCAGTGCGAGGCACGAGGCTCTGGGGTTGGATGAGGACGACCTGCACAGGATGCACTACCATATGCTTATCGCGCGCCGGGTGGACGAGCGGTCCTGGATCCTGAACCGCCAGGGCAAGGCGGCGTTCGTGATCTCCTGCCAGGGACAGGAGGGAGCCCAGGTCGGCGCCGCCTACAATCTGCGCCCGGGCTACGACTATCTCTACCCGTACTACCGCGACTCGGGGATGACCCTGCTCCTCGGCCAGACGCCCCGCGACCAGCTCCTGAGCCTACTCGGCAAGAAGGAAGACCCGAACAGCGGCGGTCGCCAGATGCCTGGCCACTACAGCAGCCGGAAACTGAATATCGTGACGACTTCGGCTCCTGTCGGGGTCCAGTTTCCGCAGGCGACGGGCACGGCCCTCGCGTTCAAGGTGCGCGGCGAGGACGGCGTGGTGCTGGCGTGCGGCGGCGAGGCTTCCACCAGCGGCGGCGACTGGCACGAGGCGATGAACTTCGCAGGCATCCACAAGCTGCCAGTGGTCTTCCTCGTCGAGAACAACGTCTACGCCATCTCCGTCCCCGCCAAGTTCCAGGTAGCAGGCTCAATTGCCAAGCGGGCCGAGGGCTACGGCTTCCCCGGGGTCGAGGTAGACGGCAACGACGTGCTCGACGTCTACGAGGCCGCGAGAGAGGCCTTCGAGCGGGCGCGCGGGGGTGAAGGGCCGACCCTCATCGAGGCGAAGACATATCGCATGACCGCACATTCTTCGGACGACGACGACAGGCGGTACAGGGAGCGCGAGGAGATCGAAGAGTGGCGTCAGAAGGATCCCATCGTCCGTTTCGAGAAGTACCTGATGGAGCATGATCTCCTGGATGAAGAGCGGAAAGAGGAGATGGACGCCGAGATAAAGGCGGAGGTCACCGAGGCGAGCGAGTACGCGGAGAACGCGCCGTTCGCGGACCCCGAAGACGTGCTGACCGGCGTCTACGCGGAGAACTAGGCATGGCTACGAAGAATTTGCTCCAGGCCATCCACGAGGGGCTCGCAGAGGAGATGCGCTCGGACGAGTCGGTCATGGTGCTCGGCGAGGATGTAGGCCGGGCCGGCGGTGTGTTCAGGGTGACACAGGGGTTGCAGGAGGAGTTCGGGGAACAGAGGGTCATGGACACGCCGCTGGCTGAGAGCCTGATCGTCGGCTCCGCCATAGGTCTCTCGGTGAACGGGATGCGCCCCGTGGCAGAGATACAGTTCGCCGACTTCATCCCGCCTGCGTTCGACCAGATCATCAACGAGGCGGCCAAGTTCCATTACCGTTCCAACGGCGCCTGGAGTTGCCCTATAACCATCCGCGCACCTTATGGCGTCGTGCCTGGCGGCGCCCTGTACCATTCACAGAGCATCGAGGCGTGGTTCTGCAACACTCCTGGTCTCAAGGTAGTCGCGCCGACGTATCCGGCAGACGCGAAGGCCATGATCAAGAGCTCCATCCGAGACCCTAACCCGGTCCTCTTCCTCGAACACAAACGTACCTACCGCCTCATTAAGGAGGAAGTGCCTGAAGAGGACTACGAGGTCCCCCTCGGAAAGGCCCGCGTCCACCGCGAGGGCTCGGACATCACGGTCGTCGCCTACGGCCTCATGCTCTACACGGCCATCGAGGTGGCTGGGAAGCTCTCCGAGGAGCACGGGATAGAGACCGAGGTCGTCGAGCCGAGGACGCTGTATCCGCTGGACAAAGAGACGATCCTCGACTCGGCGAAGAAGACGGGCAAGGTACTCGTCATCTCCGAGGCCAACCTGACGGGTTCGGTATCAGGTGAGATCGCAGCCGTCGTGGCGCGTGAGGCCTTCGAGTGGCTCGACGGGCCAGTGATGCGCCTCGGCGCACCCGACGTGCCCGCTGCGGCTTTCGCCAAGCCTATGATGGACTACTTCGTGCCTTCGGCGGAGAAGATAGAGGAAGCGATGCTCGAACTGGCTCGCTACTAGATGGACGTAAGGGGGTACAACAAGGAGGCGTGGGACAGGGAGGTCGAGCGCGGGAACCAGTGGACCGTCCCCGTCGGCCCCGACGTCATCGAGGAGGCGCGGCGGGGGCAATGGACGGTCTTGTTGACGGACAGCAAGCCTGTGCCGAGGACATGGTTCCCTGAGATGGAAGGCGCAGATGTTCTCTGTCTCGCCTCGGGCGGCGGGCAGCAGGCCCCGATCTTCGCCGCGGCTGGCGCCAACGTGACCGTCCTCGACAACTCGCCGAAGCAACTCGCGCAGGACAGGCTCGTCGCCGAGCGCGAGTCGCTCACTTTAGAGACAGTCGAGGGCGACATGAGGGATCTTTCCACGTTCGCCGACGAGAGCTTCGATCTCGTGTTCCACCCCGTCTCCAACCTGTTCGTGCCAGAGGTCAGGCCCGTTTGGAACGAGGCGTTCCGCGTTCTGCGTCGCGGGGGAATACTACTCGCCGGTTTCCTGAACCCCGCCGTCTACATCTTCGACCTGGACCTCGCAGACACCACGGGCGAGTTGCGGGTCAAATACGAGCTGCCGTTCACGGCGGCGACGAGCCTCAGCGAGCAGGAGTTAAAAGAACAGGTCGAGAGGGGAGAGCCGCTCGAGTTCAGCCACACGCTGGAGGATCAAATCGGAGGCCAGACAGACGCTGGATTCTTGATTTCAGGCTTCTACGAGGATCGCCACCGCGACGACCCGATCGCAGCTTACATGCCTACCTTCGTCGCCACTCGGGCGATAAAGCCATAGCAGGAGGAGATTTTGGCTAAACCGGTAACGATGCCGCAACTCGGTGAGAGCGTCACGGAGGGCACCATAACCCGCTGGCTCAAATCCGAAGGCGATGAGGTGACGATAGACGAGCCCCTTGCCGAGGTGGATACTGACAAGGTCAACGCCGAGCTTCCCTCGCCCGTGGCAGGCACCATAGAGAAGTTCCTGGTCTCGGAGGGTTCGACTGTGGATGTGGGGACCGAGCTGGTCCTGATCGCCGTCGATGGAGAAGCCGAGTCTGCCGCCGCCGAAGCCCCGCCGCAGGAGAACGTCGCCGACGATGCTCCGACTGAAGAGTTCCCCGCCTCAGATACAGAGGCCCAGCCCGCCGTCCAGGAGAGTGAGAAGGCACGCCCACAGAGTGACGGCAACGGGCGCGGCGAGGTCGAGGACGCCGAGACCTTGCGCCTCACGCGCTCCTCACCTGTCGTTCGGCGCCTCGCCGAGGAGCACGGCGTAGAGATAGCCGAGGTCCCAGGCACCGGCACCGAGGGACGCGTTACCAAGAAAGATATCGAAAGCTATATAGAGGACCGCGGAGCGCAGCGCGAGGAGACCACCGAGCCGGAGACCGCTCCCGAACCGGAGACTGCGCCCGAACCTGAGCCCGAGCGCGTTCCGGTCTACGAGGGCGACAGCGTCGAGGACCTGAGCGGCGTCCGACGGGCCATAGCCAACCGCATGTCCGCGAGCAAACGCGAGGCCCCGCACGCCTGGACCATGGTAGAGGTGGACGTGAGCGGGCTCGTCGCGCTGCGCGAGCGGGAGAAAGCCGCCTTCGTGGAGCGTGAGGGCATGAAGCTCACCTACCTGCCGTTCATCGTCAAAGCGGTCGTCGAGAGCCTCAAGGAGCACCCTATTCTCAATTCCGTGTGGGACGAGGACCGCATCATCCTGAGGAAGCGCGTAAACGTAGGGATCGCCGTCGACCTCGAAGACGCTCTCATAGTTCCCGTCATCCCCGATGCCGACGAGCTGAACATCCTCGGCCTCGCACGCAAGATCGACGACCTGGTACGTCGTGCCCGTGCCCGCGAGCTCGGCACGGAAGATATCTCAGGCGGCACCTTCACCGTCAACAATCCGGGCTCTCTGGGAAGCGTGGTCTCGACACCGATCATCAACTACCCGCAGGCGGCGATCCTCTCCGCCGAGGCGGTCGTCAAGCGTCCCGTCGTGATAGACGACGGCGGTGCTGATGCCATCGCTATCCGCAGCATGATGAACCTCGAGGTCTCTTTCGACCATCGCATCCTCGACGGCGGAGCCGCACTCAAGTTCCTCAATGCCGTCAAGCGCCGTCTGGAGGGCTACGGTCCGGAGAGCGACATAGGTTAGGGATGGATTGGAAGCAACTCGTGACGAAGCTCGGGCATCACGTTCCTGCAGGGCGCGTAACGACATACTCTGAGGTATCTCTCTGGGGCTACGGAAGGGCCAACCTCAATCAGCCGGTCCGCTCGTTGCTTAGGGGCGCGGCAAACCACGGGCATCAGCAGCTGACGAACCGCGTGGTCCGAGTGGATGGCCGCCTCGCAGACCTTCCCGAAGGATCGGACCAGCAAAGGCGACAGTTGATCGATGAAGGCATACCATTCACCATCGACGGCAGCGTGGATTTCGACAGGATCTCCCCTGTCACGCTCGGGTGAGCGCGGTCTTATCGAGCAACGTGAGAAGGTCGGGTGATCCCACACAGTGAAGGTTCTGGATGGCGGCGGGATGCTCCTGCGACCGCTCGCGGAGGACGACGTCCCGCTCCTGACGCGCTGGCTTTTCGACCCCGACATCCTGCACTGGCTCCAGCTCTCGGAGGACCCACCGGAGCTTCGTACTGAAGAGGCTGTGCGCGAGCGTTTCGAACGGATGCAGGCCGATCCGTTCACCCAGACCTGGCGCATAGATACCGCCGAAGACAGACCGGTCGGCCAGATAGAGCTCGTGGATATGCACCCTCTCCATCGTCGGGCGGAAGTTCACCTGAGTATCGGCGAGAAAGACATCTGGGGGCGCGGCTACGGCACGCTGGCCGTCCGGCGGTTGCTGGGACACGCATTTGACGACCTGCGCCTGCGTCGGGTCTTCGCTATGGCCGACGAGGACAACGTGCGTGTGATCCGCTGCTTCGAGAAGTGCGGGTTCGTACGCGAGGGGCTACTCCGAAGGCACCGATTGCGTCACGGTCGGCCCACCGACATGGTCGTGATGGGTGTTCTGGACGAAGAGTACAGAGAAGTGAGCGAGTAAGCGTTGGCCGAGTCGTCGAAAGAGCCGCGCGGGATCGAGCAGATGCTCGAAGACGTACTCGCCCGTATCGACCGCGAGGAGCTTGTGCGCCTGACGCGGGAGCTCGTCCGTATCCCGAGCGTCTATCGACCGGAAGAGCGGGACGGCAACGAGGCACGCGTTGCGGGGTTCGTCGCGGATTATCTGGAGCACGCGGGCTTCGGGGTGCAGGTAGACGAAGTTGCGCCTGGCCGTACCAACGTGTGGGCCGTGTGGGAGGGCGATAGTTCTGGCAAGACCCTGCTCTTCGAGGCGCACACGGACGTGGTTACGGAGGGAAGCGCGGAGGACTGGGACCACCCGCCGTTCGAGGCTGAGAGAGATAGTGGACGCATATACGGTCGTGGAGCTTGCGACACCAAGGGGAACCTGGCGGCTGCCGTGATGGCCGTGCGGGCGATCAGGGACTCCGGTGTCCCTTTCCCGGGCAGGCTGATACTCTGTCATCCGGTGGATGAGGAGGGGTTGATGATCGGGGTCAAGGCTTTTATCGAGCGGGGCCACGCCGAAGGGGTGGACGCCGCCGTTATCTGCGAGCCCGAGGAGAACCAGCTCTGCATAAGCCAGAAGGGCGCGCTCAGGGTTGAAGTCACGGTGCGCGGAAGGATGGCGCACGGGGCCATGCCAAGAAGCGGAGTAAATCCTGTTACACGGGCGGCGCGCTTCGTCGTGGCGGTGGAGGATCTCGAACGAGGTGAGATCGAACGCCACGGCGAGGACCCTTACCTCGGCTATCCGAGCCTGACGCCGACGATCCTCATGGGCCCAGAGTTTGGGGAGCCCCAGATCAACGTCATCCCCGCGAGCGCCTACGTCGCCCTGGATATCCGCACCGTCCCGAGCCAGTCGCACGAAGAGCTGATCGAACGTCTCAAAGGTATCCTTGCGAACCTGAGGTCAGAAGACCCTGACTTTGACGCGACACTCGAGGTGATCGAGGAACGCCCGCCAACCGAGACCCCGAAAGACGAGCCGCTTGTCGGGGCGATGGCTGAAGCCTATTCTCACCTGACCGGCGAGGAGCCCCGCTACAACGGGGTCCCCGGCGCGACCGACGGTACCTTCCTCCACGCGTGGGCAGGCATCCCCATCGTCACCACGGGTGCAGGGAACCGTGAGATCCCACACCACGCAGACGAGTGGGTGAGCGCGGAGGAACTCCTCACTACCTGCAAGCTCTACGCGGCGACGGCCATGTACTACGCCTACGGAAAGGACGCCCATGTTTGATTACCGCTCGATGTTCGACCTGACAGGCAAGACCGCGCTCGTCGTCGGGGCCGGCAGCGGTATCGGGGAGGCCAGCGCGCATGGGCTCGCGGCCTTCGGTGCGAGCGTCGCGTGCGCCGACGTGAACGGAGACGCTGCGGAAAACACGGCAAGTGAGATCAGGTCCGGAGATGGCAAGGCCGATGCAATCGAACTGGATATGACGGACCCCGACAGCGTGCGTTCCGCCGTCGAGCGTGTGGGCACACCCGATGTGCTCGTGAGTACGCCCTCGGTCAACGTCAGGAAGCCTGTGCTCGAGATAACGGACGACGAGTTCGACAAGGTCGTCGAGCTGAACCTGAAGGGGACTTTTCGCCTGATCCGTGACTTCGGACGCGGCATGGCCGAGCGCGGCTCGGGCAGCATCATCGCTTTTTCGAGCATACGCGGTCAGGTCGTCGAGCCCGGGCAGGGGGTCTACGCCGCGACGAAGGCGGGAACGGTGCAGATGCTGCGGGCCCTGGCCTCCGAGATAGGAC
>DASSJP010000353.1:0-4201 GCA_035691165.1 Rubrobacter sp. | reverse complement strand
GGTCCCTCCCGCCCCCGCGCCTTCTGGTGCGGCGCAGCGGCCCTGACCGTCGCCGCCAGCGCAACGTCATTGGTATTTCCCCCTGGCTCCCGATCTCCGACCGGATGCCCACTTTCACCCGAAACCCGGCTCCGTCGCCCGAGCGGTCCGCCCCTGCCTTTTTCGGGAGCCTCGAGACGAACGGGTCTGAACGGCTCCGTCGCTGTGTGACTGCGCTCCCCGGCTCCCGTCCGCGCCTCCGACGGCTCGGGGTTCCTCGTGCTACGGGAGAGCGCGCCGTCTTCCTCGTTCGTAGCAGGCGGGGTCGTACCACCGCCAGGGTCGTCTGGCGGTTCGGGGTCTTCGGAGAGGGCTTTCTCGAGTTCCTCGGGGTCTATGCCTGGCTGCTCGAATGGTCCTCTCCTGCGCCGGTGCGAGAGGGCGAGCAGGGCGGCCCGCTTCACGTCGTCGAGGAGTACTTCGGTGCGGGCGTCCCAGGCGGCCAGCGTTCGGGCGGTCTTCGCTGTTACCAGGTCGCCGCGGAGGCCGTCCACGCCCAGGTCGGCGCAGAGCGTCGAGATCCTGAACAGAATTTCCTCGTCAAGACTTACTGACGGGAGCCTTCCTTGGGCCGATTCCACGGACGCAGCGAGCTCTCCGTCTGCCGACGACCATTCTGTGGCGAACTCTTCCGGGTCGGCCTCGTAGCGGAGCCTGCGACGCACGACCTCGACCCTGTCCGCAGGATCCGGACTCCCCGAGACCTCGACGGTGACTCCGAAGCGATCCAGTAGCTGCGGGCGGAGCTCGCCCTCCTCCGGGTTCATCGTACCTACCAGGATAAAGCGCGAAGGATGGCGCACGCTCACCCCCTCCCGCTCGACGTGGTTCACACCCATCGCGGCCACGTCAAGGAGCAGATCTACGAGATGGTCGGAGAGCAGGTTCACCTCGTCCACGTACAGGATGCCCCTGTGCGCAGCAGCAAGCAACCCTGGCTCGAACGCCTTCCTTCCCTCAGAGAGCGCCTTCTCGATGTCCAGCGTACCAACCAACCTGTCAGTGCTCGCCCCGACAGGCAGCTCAACGAGCCGCACAGGACGCTTCTCGGAGGGCGCGTCAGGCGGGTGCGGTCCCGCCGGGCACTCCGGGTTTGGGTAGTCAGGATCACAGGAGTACGGGCAACCGTAGACGACCCGTATTTGCGGCAGTAGACGAGACAGCGCCCGCACCGCAGTAGACTTCGCGGTCCCTTTCTCGCCGCGCACAAGGACGCCCCCGACCTCGGGCGAGATGGCGTTCACGAGCAGGGCCAGTTTCAGATCCTCCTGCCCGACGATGGCCGAGAACGGGAAAGGTACGCTCATCGGCGAACCATCTCCCGTGCGGCATCCTTACCGCTGATGAATAGCAACAAGGTGAGGTCTCCAAACTTTACCCTGAAGTCGAGGTTCACAGGAAAGAGCACTTCGAACATTGCCCGGAGAGACATATCCACGAGACCATGTTCTCTTCTCACGCCTGCTCCTCCAGCATCCCCTCGTTCTCAAGGTACGCCCGCTTGAGGGCTTCGATATCTACTTCCTCGGGTTCTAACCACAGGCCTCGTTCCGCCGCCTCCAGGAGTCGCTCGGAGATGGCGCGTAGCGCCCAGGGGTTGGACTGCTGCATGAACTCCCTTACTTCCTCGTCCAGGACGTACTTCCTGGTTACGTCGTGGTACATCCAGTCCTCGACGACGCCTGCGGTGGCGTCGTAGCCGAAGAGGTAGTCAACGGTAGCCGAGAGCTCGAAGGCGCCCTTGTAGCCGTGGCGCTGCATGGCCTGTATCCATTTAGGATTGGCGACGCGGCTTCGGAAGACGCGGCGGGCTTCTTCGGAAAGGTCTCGGGTCTTCACCCTCGATGGGTCTGCCGAGTCCCCGATGTACGCTTTCGGGTCGCGGCCCGTCAGGGCGCGGACGGCGGCGATCATACCCCCGTGGTACTGGAAGTAGTCGTCGGAGTCGAAGAGGTCGTGCTCGCGGTTGTCTATATTCTTTACCGCGACCTCGGTCCGGCGCAGGTTGGACTCCATCGCGTCCCGAGCCTCGACGCCGTCGAGTCCTTTTCCATAGGCGTAGCCGCCCCAGACGGCGTAGACCTCGGCCAGGTCCTCGTCGGTGCGCCAGTTTCGCGCGTCCATCAGTGGGAGGAGTCCCGCTCCGTAGGCGCCGGGCTTCGAGCCGAAGATGCGGGTGGTCGAGTGGCGGTCGTCAGCGCCGTTCTTCCGTTCTTCGTCGACGTGCCTTTTGACGAAGTTCATATCTTCGGGTTCATCCAGGCCGGCGACGGTCGTGAAGGCATCGTCCATAAGGGAGATGAGGTTCGGGAAAGCATCCCTGAAGAAGCCACTGATCCTGACGGTAACGTCGATCCTCGGCCGACCAAGCTCGTCGAGCGGGATCACCTCCAGCCCCGTCACCCGACGCGACTCTTCGTTCCAGACGGGCCTCACGCCGAGGAGGGCCAGTATCTCCGCGACGTCGTCGCCCTGCGTTCTCATGGCCGCCGTGCCCCAGACCACGATCCCGACGCTCTCCGGATACCGTCCTTCCTCATCCATATAGCGCCGCAACAGGTCGTCAGCGAGCCCCTGCCCCACGTCCCAGGAGAGCCTGGAAGGCAGCGCTTTGGGATCGACGGAGTAGAAGTTTCTCCCTGTCGGCAATACGTTCACCAGCCCGCGTGTCGGAGAACCAGACGGTCCAGCAGGCACGTATCCTCCTCCGAGGCCGGAGAGAAGGTTCTCCATCTCTTCAGGCGTCCGCATCAGACGCGGCACGACTTCCTCGGCGGCGAACCGCAGCGATCGCTCCACCCCGGCGTCAGCGACGCCGAGGACCTCTTCGCAGACCGCGCCAGCGGCATCGGCGTCCCAGCCACGAAACTCCATCTCCCCAAGCAGGGCCTGTGTCGCCTCCTCCAGCCTGTCGATGAGGTCCGAGGCAGTCGCGACCACGGAGGGGAAGCGTTGTGCGAGGCGCTCCGGTGCTTCGGCACGCAGACCGCCGTTCTCCGACAGGGACCTCTCGTCGAGGCCGTAGGCGGTGCCGACGGCGCGGCGCAGACCGGGCACCTCGCCTGCGCCGAGGCGCAGGATGGAGGCGACTAGGTGGAGCAGTGGCTCGCCTTCCGGTGTCTCGCCGAGGACGTGGAGGCCGCCCCTTATGGGGAGGTCTTTAATCTCACATAGATATCCGTCAACGTGGGTCAGGAAGTCGCTGAACTCCTCCGGCTGCTCCTCGACGCCGAGGTCGCGATGCAGTTCCGCCTCGCGCAACGTCTCCCAGATACGGACCCGGATCGCTGGCAGCTTCGAAGGATCCAGCGTCTCTACCTGGTAGTACTCGTCCAGGAGCTGCTCCAGTTTCGCCAGGTCGTCGTAGGTCTCGGCGCGGGTCATCGGGGGGATCAGGTGGTCCACCACCGTGGCATGAGCCCTCCGCTTGGCCTGCGTCCCCTCGCCAGGGTCGTTGACGACGAAGGGATAGAACAATGGTATGTCCTTGAGAACGGCATCAGGGGCGCACGAGGGCGAGAGGCCAAGAGACTTGCCAGGCAGCCACTCAAGGGTGCCGTGTTTGCCGAGATGGATTATGGCATCGGCACCGAACTCCTCGATGATCCACCAGTAGGCTGCCAGATAATGGTGCGTCGGGGGGAGATCCGGGTCGTGGTAGATGGCGATCGGGTTCTCCCCGAATCCCCTCGGAGGCTGTATGCCGACGAAGACGTTCCCGAAAGAGAGCCCCGCCACGACGAACTCACAGTCGTCCACGTACAGATCTCCCGGCGGCGGCCCCCAGTGCTCCTCGACCTCGCTACGCAAGTCCTCAGGCAGCCGGTCGAACCATCCTGCGTAGCGCCTGGTGTCCAGACGTCCGGCTGCATCCCTGAGTTGATCCCCCGTCAGGAACTCCAGGTCGTGGCCGCCAGCGGCGATTAGCGAGTGGATGAGCTCATCGCCATCATCGGGCGCACCGTCCACCGCGTAGCCGGCCTCTCGCATCGCCTCCAGCAACCTGATGGCGCTTGCAGGGGTATCCAGCCCGACGGCGTTGCCGACCCGCGAGTGTTTGGTCGGATAGTTGGAGAGCAATACTGCGCCCTTCTTCTGCGAGTTCGGGACGCGCCCGAGGCTGGCGAAGCGCGCCGCGAGCCCTGCGAGGCGGCCGGTACGT
>DASSJP010000352.1:0-2988 GCA_035691165.1 Rubrobacter sp. | reverse complement strand
CCGTGGATGGAGCGAGGTATGGGATCCCTGATCGCGCTTACCACAGGTTGCGCATTTGCCGCCGTAATCTTCGGGTTCGGGGCCGAGGTCTTCTCGTGGAGGAGTGCCTACGATGGTCTCGGGCGCGAGACATTGATACAGGCCTCCCGGCTGTTCGTCTACGTGGCGCTCGGCGTCCTGCTCGCGTTCCGCGGCGGCTGGCGCGGGGTTCTGGCCGCCATCCTCATGGCCATCGCGGCCACGTCCGTGGAGTGGGCGCTCTTTCCTTTCGCCTACGCGTGGGCCGCGATCGACGATCCCGCAGGATATGCAGACAAATTCGGCAACGTCGAGCGTCCCCCGTACGCGTACTGGACCACCTACGACATCCTCGGGGTGGGAATCTCCGCAGCGCTGGCCCAGGGCCTGCGGATAGTGGCCCACGTCAACCCCAGGGGTCTCTAGGCCGCACTACCTCAAGCTCTTCATCCCCGTCGAAGTCGAGCAAATAGACCTCGCCAAGGGCGTTGAAATCGTAGCGTGAGCGCGGCAGTACTCCCTCGACCGAGTCCTCGACCTCGACGCCGGTTACCAGCCTGCCACGTCCCCGGCACCGCTTGCATTCGGTCGGGCGCCAGGATGCGCCGTCGTCGCCCCGCCCTTCGCAGTTGGGGCATTCCCGGAAGGCAGTGTACCGGATCGTTATAGTTCTCATGCTTCGGATACTACCAGTAGGGAAGGAGGAAGCCTTGAACTACGTTGTGTTTCTGGCCGTGTCGGCGGGTATGGCCATAGCGTTGCAGGTAACCATCAACACCATCGGTCTCAAAGACCTTGGCATAGGCGGTTTGATCGGGTTCTCGGGCCTTGCGACCGCCGCCGTTGGCTTCCTGGTGACGCTCTCCGCGCAACGCCCGGAATACACGGGCAAGGCTCTGCTATGCGCCCTCGTCTCTGGCGTACTCGGGGCTTTCATCCTCGGCTCTATCGTCCTAGCCGCGGGGCAGGGTGGCGTCGCCCGCACGCTCTCGCTCGTCATCGCGAGCCAGCTTATCGCAGGGCTCCTGGTTGACAGGCTCGGGCTGCTTGGCCCGGCCTCTCAGGAGATAGGCGTAGCCAAAGTCCTCGGCATAGCGTTCATACTTATCGGAGGTGTGCTCGTCGTGAGGAGCTAGGCTCCCCTATCGCCAGCTCTGCTGGTAAGCGATCTGCTCCTCCGTCAGCGTCTCGGGCTCGACGCCTAATGAGGCCAGCTTGGCGCGGGCGACGAGGTCGTCTATCTCCTCGGGGATGGGCTGGATGCCAGGCTCTATCTCGCCAGCATGGTTGACGAGGTGGTGCGCCGCGAGCGCCTGCACAGCGAAGGTGAGGTCCATGATCTCGACCGGGTGCCCGTCTGCCGCGGCGATGTTGACGAGCCGCCCGCGCGCCAGAACGTGCAGCCGCCTCCCGTCAGGCAGCTCGTACTCTGTAACGTTGCGCCGCACCTCCCGCGAATGGGCCGCCGTCTCGCGCAGGGCCGCAAGGTCGAACTCGTGATCGTAGTGTCCCGCGTTCGCCAGCAGCGCGCCGTCCTTCATCCGCGCGAAGTGTTCCGTCCCGAGCACCTTGAGGTTGCCCGTACCCGTCAGGAACACGTCCCCCATCTCGGCGGCCTGCAGCGAGTTCATCACCTCGTAGCCTTCCGAGTACGCTTCCAGGAGCTTCACGGGGTCTGGTTCGCACACTATGACGCGTGCGCCCATGCCGTCGGCGTACTTGGCGAGGCCGCGGCTGACCCAGCCGAATCCCATCACCACGACCGCCTTGCCAGAGAGGAAGAGGTTGGTGTTCGAGAGCAATGCCACGATAGAGGAATGTCCTGTCCCGTAGCGGTTGTCGAAGAGGTGCTTCATCCTGGCGTCGTTGGCCGCCAGAACGGGGAAAGATAGTACGCCCTCCGCCGTCATAGCTTTAAGCTTCATAACGCCCGTCGTAGTTTCCTCGGAGGCTCCGATGACGTTGCCGACGAGGTCGGGGTGGTGTTCGATCAGACGTCCGACCAACTCGGCGCCGTCGTCCACGATCAGGTCGGGGCCCGTCTCGATCGTCTGGTGCAGGTACCGTTCGAAGTCCTCGTCTGACGGGTCGTGGGTCGCGAAGACCCTCACGCCCCTCTCCGCCAGGGCAGCGCAAACGTCGTCCTGGGTGGAGAGAGGGTTGCTCCCCGAGACGGTGACCTCCGCGCCTGCCTCGGACAAGAGGATCGCCAGATACGCCGTCTTCGCTTCCAGGTGGATCGTCATCGCGATCTTGCGGCCACGCAGCGATCCGTCGGCGAGCTGCTCGCCTGAGATCTTGTTCAGAACAGGCGCGTGCTGGGCGACCCAGTCGATCTTGCGGTGTCCCTCAGGGGCGAGGGAAGGGTCTTTGATGAGTGATTCCCGGATCATGTATCTCCTACTCCGTATACCGCTCTACGAGCCGAATGGTGGCCCATTTACGTCCAGATTAGTTTACAGGCCGGGCAAAAAAATGCTGTCGCCCCGATCCCTCTATTAGAATCCCACCATCGACGAGAAGCACAGATACAGGATCACAGCCGCCTGGGTGAGCTACGTTACCATCCAGGTGATCTGGCTGCTCTGCATCTTCATTACGCCGCCTGCTCTGAAGCTCTACCCTTCGAAGCTCTGGGCCGTGCCTTTTTGCATGGTCACGGTGGCGAACGGGCTGCACATGATCTTCTTCCGCTACGAGTACAATGCCGTCCTGCGCCGCGCGATACGCATTCTCCCCTACGCCCAGTACCTGTCTCCGTTGCGGGAAGACCCGAGATACTTCCTTCCACTCGGCACCGCCTACACGCTCTTCGGCGTGGCCTCCATCGTGCTGCTCATCGCGGCGTGAGTCACCGCTCTCGTAGCACGCCCGCGAGCGTCTCGGGGCGATCTGTCATGATGACGTCGGCGCCGAGGTCGAGAAGACGCCGCATCTCGCCTGCCTGGTTTATGGTCCACACGTCCACCC
>DASSJP010000351.1:0-2711 GCA_035691165.1 Rubrobacter sp. | reverse complement strand
TTTGTACGGGAACAGCACCGTAAGAAACACGGACGTTTACACCATGAAATCCGACGGCTCCAGGGAGACCCGCCTCACGCATACTTACTCCAACAAGCATCCCGAGCACAACCCGGCATGGTTGCCATCGGGCAGCGAAGTAGCTTTTGTACGATCAAAGGGATATTATCCCGGCACCCCTGGTACACGCTCTGGAACTTCTGCCGCGATCTGCGTAATGAAATCCGACGGCTCCAACCCGAGGCTGGTGAGGATGTTTCCAGGACGTGTCGTGACGGATTTGGCCTGGCAATAGATTCTCTTCATCCATAGACCCGGCGAACTCACAAACACGCATGGCGACGAAGTGAAGGTCCGCAAACTCCCCCCGCAAAGCCAGCTTCGCACTCACACTGCTGAGGAGGTCAAGTGGATAGAAGCCTCAAGGTAGCTTCTAATCCCGAGAGTAAGAAAGTACGTTGCTGACCCACAGAGGGCTTGGCCTCAGCCGATGATGTCAGATCTGCCCAACCTCACCTGATCTCTGAGCTTCGTGTCTCCGCCACGGTGACCCAGGAGCCCCTGGTCGAGGTGGCGCTGGTCTAAAGGATAGGCACCCGTATACTGCGCACGGAACTCTGCGTGCAAGCAGGGTGTTATCGGAAGGTTGCTCGGATCTCCACCTCGTAACGCTTGCCGTAACGATCGGGAGACGATCGCCTTGTAGAGTGGCATCGTGACAGAAGGGACAAAGGAGCAAGGTAGAGGAGTCGGTGCGACGAGCAGCCGCGCTGCCTCCTGGCTGGCCTGGTCGCTCGCAGCGCTATCGGTGACCATGTTCGTAGCCGCCATCGCTGTGCACGTGCTCGCACGGTCGTTGGATTCTCCCGGCGAGTGGAACACGCTCGGCGTCGTCGGAAGGGTGTTGAGTTTCTTGCCCTTCCTCGCTTTCCCCCTGGTAGGCGCCCTTGTCGCTTCGAGGCGTCCGCGCAACTCGGTGGGGTGGATCTTGCTCTCCGACGGCTTGTTGTGGACGTTTGGCAGCGTCTTGGATTCCTACCATGCCTATGGCCTTGCAAGACCAGGCTCGGTACCCTTCCCGGTGGCGGTATACGCGCTGAGCCAATGGCTGTGGGTGCCGGCGGTGGGGCTTTTCGCTGTCTACTTGATATTGCTGTTCCCCGACGGAAGGCTACCTTCTACGAAGTGGCGTCCCCTGGCGTGGTTCTCGGGGGTGGTGATGGCGTTACTCAGCGCGGGTCTCGTCTTCTCACCCGGGCCTCTCAACGGCTTCAAGGGGGTGCGTAACCCGTTCGGCCTCGAAGGGTACCCTTGGGTGAACGATGCATTTGTCGTGCTCCTTCCGCTGCTGCCGCTGTGCATACTCGCCTCTGCCGTGAGCCTGGTGTTGCGCTACCGACGCGCCGGTAGCGAGGTGCGCGAGCAGATCAAGTGGATAGCCTTCGCCGCCCTGTTCGTAAGCATGCAGTTCATGATAGACATAGGCGCAAGCGTCCTCCTCGTCCCGACGACCGCCTCGGGAAGAGAGCCGCCGTGGCTCGCGTTCCTCGACCAGGTGGGTTTCATCAGTTTCGCGGGCATCCCCATAGCCATCGGCTTCGCCGTACTGAAGTACCGCCTCTACGACATAGACATCATCATCAACCGCACTCTCGTCTACGGCCCGCTCACCGTTCTATTGGCAGCGATCTACTTCGCAGGCGTGGTCGGCTTGCAATACGTCTTCCGCTCCCTCACCGGCCAGGAGACTACGCTTGCGGTCGTGGCCTCCACCTTAGCCATAGCGGCCCTGTTCAACCCGCTGCGTAGACGAGTGCAGGAGTTCGTGGATCGGCGCTTCTACCGCAGGACGTACGACACCAGGAAGACCCTCGAGGCATTCTCCGCAACTTTAAGGGATGAGACGGACCTGGAGGCGCTGAATAACGAACTGGTAGGGGTGGTATGGGAGACGATGCAGCCCGCGCACGTCTCGTTGTGGTTGCGTCCCGAAACGACGGATGCGAAGGAGGATGTACCCGGCTGACCCAGAGAGCGTCTGAGCAAGGTGCTCACCTGATTGTTTGGCCGGCTGTTCCCACCTCTGGGCGTAGCGCCAGACGGCGGGGAGCAGCCAGCAGGACATGATGTACGCCAGGCACCCGTAGGAGAGGAGCCCGCCCTCGCCGTAGGCCCAGCCAGAACCCCCGAGGAAGGTAGTGTAAATCTCACCAGCAAGAAGCAGGAAGATGAAGACGGTGCCGAGGCCTCGCCCCCACGGCCCACTCCTTGAGGTCCATGTCCTTGCCCCGCCGCGCCCTGATGCCGAGGTATACGGCGAGGAAGGTGAAGATAATGACCAGCGCGACGTTCATCCTTCGTCACCCTCCTTGTTGGCCGGGTCTAAGGCATAGATGACATCCATGATGGTGGAGCTCAGGATCACCCACATCACTATCCAGAACAGGATGAAGGGCAGCCCGAGTACGAAGGGCTCGACCCTGTTGACTAACGGCGTGCCGACGAGTATCCCGACAAACGGGAGCGCCGCCAGCAGAAAGACTAGCTTCATCCCGTACTCTCCCTCCCCGCCCCGTCCAGCAGCCTGAATGCGGCATTGACGAACATCTTTACCCCGTATCCCAATGCGTCCTCGTCTATTGTGAAACGCGGGTGGTGGTGCGGGTGGAAGATGCCTTTCTCTTCGTTGCCTGCCCCGACGAGGAAGAACG
>DASSJP010000350.1:0-6502 GCA_035691165.1 Rubrobacter sp. | reverse complement strand
AGTTTTGCCAGACGGGGTTGTGCGGGCCTCCGACGGGAGGGCTTTGCTCGTAGTCGACGTTTCCGGTTGTGTGCTTGCCCGCAGGACCGACGTCGTAGGACTTTACGTCGTCAGGGGCGCCGCTGGCTGACTTCTGCCTGGCGTCCACCACGGCGAGCGCGATGAATCCAGCGACGAAAAGTACGGCTATCGCACCGACTATCATGTACGTCCTTCTGGAACCATCTGACTCTGCGCTCCGCCTTCTGCTCGCCACAACCTTCCTTCTTCTCTAGCCTGCGGTGAGATCGTAGCACACGCGGGCCGCGTCTCCGAGAGGCGTCAGAATGCCCGCGCCAGAACCCACACTGCCAGCGCCGCAAGGGTAACCCATACGGCCACAACAACCACGGCGGCAACCCTGCTAACCGGTTTGTCCTTCATCTCGCGCGCCTTTTCGCGACACTCGGCGAGGACGTGGGGTGGGATCATACGCACAGCGAGCGCCACCCCGATCGGGATGAGGATCAGGTCGTCCAGGTACCCGAGGACGGGGATCGGGTCCGGTATGAGGTCTATGGGGCTGAAGGCATACCCGACTACGACGGCGGCGAACACCCTCGCGTACCACGGCACCCTCGGGTCCTTATAGGCCAGGTACAACGCATGGACCTCGACTTTGAGCCTGCGCGCCCACCGCTTGAGCCGCTCGACGAAGCTCACCGTGAGGCCGCGGACAATTCTTCTCCGATGAACTTCTTCGTTCCTTCCGGCCCCCTGGCTCGAAGCAGGATTCCACCAGGCCCGAAGACGAGCTCGAACGTGAAAAACGGACAGCAGGAGCGCTCGGCCACTATGAACCCGGTGAGCCTCATCGCCCAGGCCGCGTCCCCTGGGAAGGCGAATTCGTAGCCGTCTTCCAACTCGCCCACGAGACGGCTCCTGTCCAGCAGGCCCCTCACCGCTTCCAGTCGCCGCACTTGCTCAATCCCTCCTAGATTGCAGGAGATCGGCAGTTCTTCTCCGGAACGTCCTGACACGGTGCTCGACCCTCTCCCCACTTATCCGCAGCAGTCGTCATCGCATTGTTCACCGGCGAGGACCGGCGCGGTGCAGCAACTCTCGCCGCGCCACGACTCGCGGCCCTCCTTGACGGCGACGCCGGCGATGATGAGCGCCGTGATGGGATCGGCCCACCACAGGCCGAGGAGCGCGTTCGCGCCGAGCCCCACGAGCAAAGCCGCTGACAGGTAGGCGCAGAGCATATTCTGCTGCCCCTCGCTCCTGGTCGCCGAGGAACCTAGCTTCTCGCCGACGCGGGCCTTGGCGATGGCGAGAGGCGGCATGGTCATAAGCGTGAAAGCCGCGAGGCCGATGCCGACCCAACTGGCCTCGGGCCGCGCGCCTGTGAGTAAACTCCTCACCGCCTCGAAGCCGACGTAGGCGGCTATGACGTAGAAGCTGAGGCCGATGAGCTTCTGGGCGAGCCGCTCCGCGCTCTCCGAGGAGGCTCGCGCAGCAGCGAACCGCCAGAGGAGTATGATCCCCGCGATCGACTCGACGAGCGAGTCGGCCCCGAACCCGACGAGCGCGATGGACCCGGCGACGAGCCCGGCACCCACCGCGATGGTCGCCTCCACGCCGTGCCAGCCCACCCCGAGCCACGCCAGGAGTTTCGCCCGCCTGACCAGCCGTTCCCTCTCGCCTGCCCCTGGCGGCTTGCGCGTCAACTGGAGCGGCTGGCTGCTCACGAGACCACCTTCGTACCTTCGCCCAACACGGCCCGCAAGAGCGCTCTACCTTCTTCAGTGAGCGAGTACATGACCAGTTTGCCGCTTCTCCGGGAGGTCACCAGCCGGTGCGAGCGGAGCAACCTCAGGTGGTGTGAGACCAGGTTCTGGGCGCGAGAGGAGATCCAGGCCAGGTCGCACACGCATAGCTCCCCACCCTCCCCGAGCGCCGCCGCGAGCACGAGCCGCGTCGGGTCAGAGAGCATCCTCGCCCTCTCAGCAGCCTCCAGCGCAGCCTCGACGTCGAGCAACCCCTCCCGAATCGCCTCCGCACGAGGTGCGTCGAGACATAGTAGATCGCAACGGTCTTCTTTCATACTGTCATCCTAACAGCTGTTGATACGTTGGTGCAAGCGGGTGGTCAGTCGGGACGGGTGGGGAATCGGAGGGTCTGGAGGGAAGCTTGATGGTCGCCCACGTGGTCAACCTGGAGGGTGGTGTGGGAGATATCGAACTCATGGGCGAGGAGTTCTTCGAGTTCGCGGCGGCGGGCGTGGCAGTCTTCGTCCCTCCCGACGAGGACGTGGGCTGCGAGGGCTGGGAAGCCTGAGGTGATGGTCCAGATGTGGAGGTCGTGGACTTCGACCACGCCGTCGGCTGCTGCCATTTTCTGGCCCACTTCCTCGGCGTTCAGGTTGCGGGGCGTCGCTTCCAGGAGGATATTCGTCGAGTCTCTCAGGAGCTTCCACGAGCTACCCAGGATCAGGAATCCGATAGCGATGCTGATCAGGGGGTCGGCGTAGCGCCAGCCCGTGAGGATGATGACGGCGGCGGCGACCATCGCGCCTATTGAGCCAAGGGCGTCGGCGAGTACGTGGCGCATGGCGCCCTCCACGTTCAAATTCTCGCCACCGGATCTGTAGAGGACCAGAGCGCCGGCCACGTTGACGAGGAGTCCGAGGGCGGCGACGGCAAGCATCGGTCCTCCGAGGACGTCAGTTGGTTCGCGAAGACGCGAGTATGCTTCCACGAAAATCCAGATCGAGATCGCAACCAGCGTCATGCCGTTCACGAGGGCGGCCAGGATCTCGGCCCGCCTGTAGCCGAAGCTCTTCTCGGGGGTCGCAGGCCTCCCCGCCAGCCACGCGGCGAAGAGGGCGATCCCGAGCGAGAGGTTGTCCGAGAGCATGTGCCCAGCGTCCGCGAGCAGGGCGAGGCTCCCCGTGAGGAGGCCGCCGATGATCTCGACCACCGTGAAGCTCGCGGTCAGGGCGAGCACGACGGCTAGCGCGCGGCGATTCCCTTTGCGCGCGCTGCTCTCGTGTTCGTGATGGCTCATGACGCTATTTTATCGCCGCGTGAGGGGTATGACCGCTTCGCGAATGGTGGCTATCGCTCGCGGTACTGGCGCAGCGCCAGCCAGAGGCCGAAGGCAACCTGGAGAGCGCCGAGGAGGCGCATGAGGTTCGGGTTATTCGCGAAGAAGCGGGCACCGTTGCGAACCTTCCCGGGGCCGAACTCCCACAGGAGCGAGTGTTCTCTGGGTGAGATAAGCTCGATCACCCCGTCACCTATGGTGAGGATCGCGAAGGTCTCCTTCATCCTGCGGGCCCACATGTGGCTCCTCCTTTACTGCGATTTCTCGCCGAGCGTGACTTCGAGCTTCTTCTCTTCTCCGTCGCGGATGACGGTCAGAGCGACCCTGTCGCCCGGCACATAGTCGCGCAGGGCACCGAGGAGGTCGCCGTAGCTCTCTACTTTAGTGTTGCCAAGGGCCGTGATGATGTCACCGCGGCGCACCCCTGCTTCATCGGCTGCGCTGCCTGGTACGACCCGCTCGACCAGCGCGCCTGAGTCTACGGGCAGGTCGAAGCGTCCGGCGTCCTCGGGGCTCAGGTCCGTCGTCAAGACGCCGAGGTAAGGGGTCGTGACCTCGCCCGTCTCGATAAGCTGGTCGGCCACAGAGACCACCGTATCCGAAGGTATGGCGAACCCGAGGTTCACTGCTCCGGTCTGGTCCGGAGGCAGGTAGGCGACGTTGATGCCGATGATCTCACACTCGCGGTCGGCCAGGGCGCCGCCTGAGTTGCCCGGGGAGATCGCCGCGTCCGTCTGGATGAGATCCGTCAATGCACTCCTCTCAGCAGCCGTTCCGCCACTCATCAGCTCAGGGGGAAACTCGCGACCAACACCGCTCACAACGCCCGAGGTTACGGTCGATTCGAAGCCGGAAGGGCTACCGATGGCGACCGCGAGCTGGCCGACGATCGGGTCGTCTCCCTCGTTGAAAGTGGCGGCCGGCAGATCATCTCGGGCCACTTCGAGCACCGCGATCTCGGTGTTCGGGTCCGTGCCGACTACCTCAGCGTCTTCGGTGGTGCCGTCAGCGAAGGCCACGTTCACGTCGGTGGCCCCTTCGACCACGTGGTTGTTGGTGACGACGTAGCCATCGGAGCGGTAGATCACACCGCTACCGATCCCCTCGCCCCTCTGTGTCCCTAGCGGCGTCCGCTGCACGGCCCTGACGTTGACCTGCACGACGCTGGGTCCGACCTTCGATGCGACCTGCGCCACAGGTTCGTCAGCAGGTATTCGGGAGGACGATACCTGGGGTGACGCCTGCGCAGAAGCCTGGGCCGCGTTGTTCTGCGCCCCCGGCTGTTGCTCCGAGCACCCCGACAGAAGTACTGCGCCGAGCAAGGCGGCGAGCAAGGCGGAGCACGCTCTATATCTCGAATTCAACGTACCAGAACCTCCTGTAGGCGCCCCTGGCGCATCTTTCGCCACAGAGTCTATACGAAGGGCACTACGTTGTACCCTCTAGGGGTGGATGACGCGGCCAACAGGAGAGAGGTGCCCGTGGATCTCGCCCGTGCTGGCGAGGCCCGCCACTTTATCGCCTGGAGCGGCGCTGTCGCCGGCCTCGGCGGAGGAAGACTGAACGACCTTGCCGTCGCCGCCGAAGCCGTCCTCACGGACGTTCTACTCGCTGCCGGAGAAGGAATCCTGGAGATAGAGTCGGTACACGACGAGGAAGTCTTCAGGATCTCCATCTCGCACCCCGAAATACAAAAGCGTCGCATGAGGGACCTCGAAGCCGTGCTCGAGAAGTTCCTCGACGCCCACGAGCTTACCCCGACCCGCGCTGTGCTGGTAAAGCGGCTGCGTTAGGGTCCTGCGGAGTCCTTGGAGACCGGCTCGCGGAGGGCTTCCTTGACCTTCTCTTCTTCCTCCCTGAGGTAAATAAAGACGTCCTGGGAGAAACGCAAGGCGTGTTCCTCGGGGAGGTTGACACGGCGGTTCCCAAGGACCGACTCAAGCTCCCTGATGGCGGCGTCGGCCATCCCTACCATCGTCTCAGCCTCTTTCAGGGTCTCCTCGCGCTCCGCGTCCGAGAGTCCTTCTCTCCTCTTCAGCCGCTCCTGGTGCTCCTTGAGGTACTGTATGAAATCCCTGATGCCCACGGAGGAGGATTATATCGGTTCACGACCGGGACTCCAGGAAGATCTCACGCGTCACCTCGCCCGAGCCCTGCTTGCGGGCACGCTCCTCGGCGCGCCGACGGGCCCTGCCCCGGAGAAACGGTGGCACCTGAGCCACCTCCTGCAGCGCTTCGTCGGTCCACTGCATGCCGGCTTCTTCTGCGGTTTCCGTTCTAGGTCCGCGCAGGGCGTTGTCGAGCGCGTCGGCGAAGACGCTGGACCCGGCGTAGCCCATGAGCGGTCGCTCGACGAAGGGCCGGCCTGCGGTGGGAGGGCAGAGGGGGAGGAATGGTACGCCCAGGGCGTCGGACACACCCTCTTCCAGATGTGTCCCTACGATGAGGTCAGGCTCCGCGGCTTCGATGCGTGCGGCGACGACCTCTGGATCTTCCTCGACGAAAGCACCGTCGGTGAAGGTGTGTGCGTGGAAGAGGAAATCCCGTTCGAGATGCGTGAGATAGGTGCCGCAGGCGGCGATCTCAAGGCCGACCTCGCGCGCGAGGGCGTAACCGAGGCCCAGGGGGTAGGTGAAGTCCCCGAAGATGGCGGCCCTGCGACCCCTGAAGGTCTCGGGCGGCTCCAGCCGCGCGTACCACGGAAGCTTCGCCGTGCGGGCCAGCTCGGCCCAGATCGCACGCTGCACGGACTTCGGGTCGAGCTGACACAGTTCACCGATGGCCCGTAGGGCGGCGCCCGTGCCCGCTGCGCCGATCATCGGGGTCGTTACCCGCGGCATCCCGAGCTCGTCCTGCAGGTAGAGCGTCGCAGACTCCCCGACCTCTCTGTAAAGGAGCAAGTTCGCCCATGCGCGCGGGAGGCGGCCCAGGTCTCCAACGCCGGCCCCGAGCGGCACCCTCGCGTTGACCTCGACCCCGATCAGGTCTAGAAGCCGTTCGGCCTCCGCGTACTCTGCCGCCGCGCCAGGACCGAAGATCGGCGGCCCGAAGAGGTTGACCGTGGGGTAAGGGCTCCTCTCCGGTGTGTCCTGCAGGTGAGCCCGGATCAAATCCTCCAGCGCGAGCTCCGCGGCCTCCGTCTCCTTCATGCCGGCCCCCTCCCAGGGAAACGTCACCAGCGTCGGAGTCCTGCCTGTTCCTTCGACCTCGGGGAGCGAGGTGACAGGGATGCTCTCCCCAGAGAGCAGTGATGCCTCGGAGCGGGCCAGGATGACGGTCTCGGTCTTCGGGTGTCGCCGGACGACGGCGGAGAGGTCGCGGGCGAGGTTCCCTGGCGCCATCGAGTCCTCCGGTTTCGCGCTCAGCGGGCTGAGCGTGACCGGTGCCATCTCCCCTGTCCGCTCACGGGTCCCGT